>JAJPXK010000118.1:0-2148 GCA_021205485.1 Clostridia bacterium
GCTGTCGGGCGGCTTTACCGCGAACCCGTTGTTAGAGACTGATTTTGAATAGCCTAAACAGTACATAGAGTAGTTGTTTACAAGCACCAGGCTGAGCACAATGATATAAATTACAGGGGTTATCCATATTCTGCGGTAATTGAGCTTATGCACGCCGAGCAACACCATCAAAAGAGGGGTCATCCACAGTATCCCGTGGCAGGTGTAAAAGCGGAAGGTATCAAACGCTATGGCGTTTGACGTATCGAAGTCGCCCATGCTCGGCAGCCACACCGCGGCGAACCCGCTTATAATGCCTACGTAAAACATATAGACCTTTAACGCCGGCCGCTTTGTAAGATACAAAAACGGGAATATTATAACGTTTAACGCGCAGATATTGGAGGGCGAAAGGGTAAAAATTATGTCGCTTTCTGAATATTTGCCTGGATCGTTGTACGGGTAAAAAAATACTTTTAAAAAATGCAGGGCAAAATTAAAGGCGAAGAAGGCGAACAATATCCAGTATACCGCCTTTTTTGACCTTTTTCGCAGCAGAAAGTAAAGCTCGATAACTATTAAAACCTGCAAAAGAGGATATAAAAAATAGAAAAAACTTCCGTATTCTACAGTCATCCCTTTACCTCCTCACTGATTTGCACATATGCCGATATGTACTTTTTTTGTTATTATACCATTATTTGCAGGCTAAGGCAATAAAATGCAGGCGAAAAAATTGTATTTAAAACTTAATAAATTAATACGCCGTTCCTAAAAAAGTTTTTGAGACGCCGATATTAAAAAAATCCCCGAAAAACTTTTGCGTTCTGCGGGGAATTTTTTAATATTTTATCTTGTGTTTATATCGTTTGCCGCGGACGTTTCGCCGTTCGGGGCGGGCAAATTTGCTGCGTTTAAGATATTTTATTTTAGTCCTTTTATTCTTTTTGCAAACTTTATCCCGCAAATAGCGAATATCTTCGGCCATATGTTCATGTTCCCAGTAAAGGCACATCAAAATCATTCCTGCGCCGCCGTAGATATACACAGGAACGACTTCCCATAAAATAGGCATATAGCAATCTATATACTTACCCGGTTTGAACCATTCGGGGGTCAGAACCAGAATAAACTGCGCTACCTTTTCCATCGATTTTGGCGGTCCGAATATGAATGCGGAGTTTCTTACTTCGGTAGATAAGAAATACTCCCACTTGCTTGTTATGCCGTACAGTTCATACGCTTCTTCCATGGCTTCATCGTAGGCAACCCAGCCGACGACCATAAGCGCCACCTCGTTGAAAAGTATCACCAGAAGAACGAGGAAATACATTAAAGGCACCTTCCAAATGCGGCGGTAATCGAGCTTATGTATGCCGAAAATTACCATTAAAAGGGGAACTATCCATAAACTTCCGTGGCAGATATAAAAACGTATAGTTTCAAACTCATACACCTTCAGGCCTATTATATTCAGCGGTATAAACATCGCCGCGAAGCCGCTTACGCAGCCGAGGTAAAACATATAGTCCCTGAATATCGTCCTCTTTTTCGCGAGCATAAAAAAGGGAAAAACAAGCGCGCTCACCGCGCAGATATTTTCGAATGTAACCTTGCGGATCGACTCGGGCAGATCCTCTACGTATGGCGGAAAGGCAAGTTTTACAAAATGGAGGACAAAATTGAGCATAGTTATGCCCCAAAGCGTCCAGAATTGTACCTTTTTATTTTTATGGCGCAATCCGAAATACAACCCGAAAAAGAGCGCTATGCACAGGCACGGGTATATAAAATAAAACGCGCTGCCGTATTCTAAAGTCATGATTATTCTTCGTATGTATATGTTAACACATGTTGATTTATCAAAATTATATCGTCTGTTTTGCACACTGTCAAATAAAAAAGCCGAAATGTAATAAAATGGTATTACAAATCAGCTTTTATATATTACAAATCGCAATATGAGCATATTGAAATATGGCCATACGAGCCTTAAGAACACAGGTTGTCTGTAAGGGAATCCAACACATCAAAAAATTCTTTAAACGTCTTGGAGCAGACCTCGGCGTTTTTTATCACGACGCCGTCCGTCCTTAAACCCGTTATGGCAAAGCTCATCGCCACGCGGTGGTCGCCATAGGTCTGAATTTCCGCCCCGCGGGGAACAGA
>JAJPXK010000118.1:2158-12305 GCA_021205485.1 Clostridia bacterium
GTTCAGCTACGCACTTTACATTCATCGCCGCAAGATTTTTTACTATGGCCTCTATGCGGTCGCATTCCTGTCCCCTGATGTGTTCGATGCCGCATATGTGCGTAGGTTTTGAAAAATAGGGCGCGATGGCCGCCATGGTAAGGGCCTGGTCTGAAAAGGCGGACATATCTATCTCGCCGCCGTCGAAGCCATCCTTCATAAGGCGGATAAATTGGCCGTCGCCCTGCATGCTGTGAGGCAGAACGCCCTTTACCGAAATATCCGTTCCTAATATCCTGTTAGCGGCGTAAAAATAGCAGGCTGCCGAAAGGTCGGGCTCGATATCGTATTTTTTGCCCTTGTAGACGCCCTCGGCAATATACGAAGCGCCGTCGAAAGAGGTATTTACGCCGAAAGACCACATCATATCCAGCGTCATATTCACATAGTTCATGCCGTGGCTGCCGCGCGGGGTGATTTTAACCGTTTTACCCGTACAGGGCGCCGCCATAAGAACGGCGGATAAAAACTGGCTGCTTTTAGATACGTCCACCTTAATTTCTTCGGGAAGTTTTCTCGTACCTGCGACAATAAAGGGGAAACAGCCCTCTTTTTCTAAAAATTCAAACTTTACCCCCGCGTCTTCAAGCGCTGAGATCAAGGGGGCGATAGGGCGGGACTTCATCTGCTGCGAACTTGTCACGGTATACGTTCCGTCAGAAAACGCGAGAAGGGCTGTGATAAATCTCGCCGCGGTGCCTGCACTGCCGACGTAAACTTCGCCCCGCTTTACGGGCAAAACCCCGCCGGAGCCGTTTATTTTTACCGTGTCGCCGTCAACTTCCGTCCTGACGCCTAAGCTGTCGATACAGTTTAAAAAGGTAGAGCAGTCGTCAGACATCTGAGCCCCGTAAAGGGTAGAATCGCCCTCGGCCAGAGCCGCAAGCAAAAGCGCCCGCGCGGTAATGCTTTTAGACCCCGGGACCGAGACTGTCTGTTTATTGTTTTTGATTTTACCGTAAATATTTTTAACGGCGTAATCCATAATTACCCCCGTAATATGGCCGAATTATCACATATACAGATGTACATACGGCCATATAATTTTTAAAATTATGCCTTAAATGGCTCCCTGAACAGGGACGGCTTCAAGATATTCTGCGTCGGCGGAGGATATCGCCGCGAGAAAGAGCGTACGGGCACTCCACAAGATATTTTTCCTGCACTCTCTTGCAATCAGAAACCGCCTCGCCGTTAGAGTCAAAAACTCTGCCTACGGTAAAGCTTTTGCCGAAGTTCTGCGTAGGCGAAAGCACTTCCAGCTCGTCTCCCGCGAAAAATCTGCCCCTCATTTCCACCTGCGCGAAGCCGTCTTTAAAGCCTAAGACGTTGCCAATATATTCGCAGTCGCCCTTCGCCTGGCTGTCGGAATAGTTGACGGTTCCGCTGTTTTTGCCTAAGGCGTACGCCGTAGTGTAATCGCGGTGCGCCGCCGCGCCAAGTTCCTTTTCAACTGCGTCGGTGTAGCCGAAGTCCATACACCTGCGGTAGGCGTTTATTACGGTCGCAAGGTAATATTCGCTCTTCATCCGCCCCTCAATTTTAAAGGAGCACACGCCCGCTTGCTGCATTTCGGCGAGGTATGCGGACATATTGAGATCCTTTGAATTGAGGATATACGCCCCTCTTTCATCCTCGCACAGTTCAAGTTCGCCGCTGTCGCTTAAAGCGTCGCGCTTTCGTATAGTGTATTGCCAGCGGCAGGGCTGAGCGCAAGCCCCGCGGTTAGACGAACGGTTTGCAAGGTAGTCAGAAAGCAGGCACCTGCCCGAATAGGATATGCACATAGCCCCGTGTACGAACGCCTCAAGCTGCATATCGGGAACAAAGGAATGAATTTCGGCTATTTCTTCAAGAGACAACTCGCGGGCGAGCACGCAACGCTTAGCCCCCTGCTCCTGCCAGAACTTTACCGAATATTTATTGGTAATATTGGCCTGCGTGGATATATGAATATCCAGCCGAGGGGCGGCTTTCGCGGCGATGTACACCGCCCCGGGGTCAGAAATTATGGCCCCGTCAACGCCTATTCCCTCTAAAAAAACAAAGTAATCTTCAAGCTCGCAAAAATCGTAATTGCGGGCGAATATGTTGGCCGTAACATATAACTTTTTATCGTAAGAATGAGCGTACTCTGCCGCTTTGGTCATCTCTTCGCGCGAAAAATTATCGGCAAACGAACGGAGGGAAAAATTTTTGCCGCCCGCGTACGCCGCATCGGCCCCGAAATACAACGCCGTTTTAAGTTTTGAAAAATTGCCCGCAGGGGCAAGAAGTTCAACGTTCATATGATACCTTAACGCTTATATCCTACCATATTTTGTTAAAAATTGCAATATGTTAATTACTCATTTTATATTATTTGTCCGTCATAGAAAATTCCCCTGCCGCAATATAAGCGGCAGGGGTCGCGATACTAAATCACATTCAGAATAAAAAGCCAGGCAAGGCCGTAATATACCACCACGGCGACAAGGTCGTTTACGGTAGTAATAAGCGGGCCCGACGCTACAGCGGGATCTATTTTAATCTTTTTAAAAAACAGCGGTATCAATGTACCCGTAAGGCTGGAAATCGTCATCGCAATCAGCATTGCCGCCCCTATGCACGCCGATACCATAAACGCCGCGCCTGCCGCGTTGGATATGCACAAAAAGCCGCCTATTACAACAAAAGAGCCTACGCCGAGCAAAAGCCCGTTGGTAAAGCCTACGCTGACCTCTTTGCCTAAAAGTTTAAGGGTCCGCCTGCCCTTAAGGTCTTCGTCGGTAAGCACCCTTATGGTGACAGCCAGCGACTGCGTGCCGACGTTGCCCGACATATCTAGAATGAGCGACTGGAAAGACACTATAAACGGCAGGCCGGCTATCACTTCTTCAAACACGCTTACAACCATAGAAACAAGAAGCCCTAAAACAAGCAGAACAAGCAGCCATGGCAACCTCTTTATAATAGATCGCTTTACCGGCTCGTTGAGTTCTTCCTCCGCGGCGAGGCCTGCAAGTTTGGCGTAGTCTTCGCCTAACGCCTCGTCTACGGCCTCTACAAGGTCGCCAGCCGTAATTACGCCTATTATCGCCTCGTTTTTGTCAAGAACGGGTATGGAATCCTCGCCGTAGTCCTTTAACCTTTCGATGCAGTCAGAAATTTCTTCGTCGGCGTAGACCGAGGGATAGGACGACATAATTATGTCATCCAACGGCGTACCCTCGCGGGCGACTATAAGGTCGCGTAAATTTATCGCGCCGCAGTAAGTTCCGCCGCCGTCCTTTACGTAGACGGTGGATACATTGTCGTTTTCCGCCGCCTGCTCCACCATGCTCTTCATCGCCTGCTTTATTGTCATATCTCTGCCGACGACAATAAAATTTGTGGTCATATGGCTGCCGACTAAAGACTCGTCGTAAGAGGCGATAAGATTGATATCTTCGACGGCGTCGTTGTCCATAAGCCCGATAAGCTCGTTCCTTGTCTCCTCTTCCAGGTTGTCAAGCACGTCAACGGCGTCATCCGCATCCATAGATTCGATAATGTCGGCGGCGCGGGCCCTGTCCATTTTGCCAAGGTAGTCCTCGGCGTTTTCTATATAGCTGTATAAGTCAGACAGCTCGTCGGGGGACAGGACTCTCTCAATTTTTGTGCGGGTCGCTTCATCCAGTTCAGGGTAGACCGCCGCGACGTCGGCAAGGTGGTAGTCAGAAAGTTTTTCGGCAAACTCGCCGTCGGGGATATTTTCTTTAAGCAGTAAAAGCAGTTGTTCGTTTATTTCTTCTTCCATCATTATCTCCTCCGCATGTCCTTCCCGCTAATTATAAAGCCATTGCCCGCAAAAGGCAACCCTAAAAATGATAAAAAAATGTAAAAAAGATTCCCGAAGGAAACTTTTTTGAAAAATGCCTTAATTTGGAACGGAGCTTGACAATGTATTGCAAAGTTTATGGCGTTGAAACCAGCGACCAAAAAATTATCAGAAACGAGCAAGACAAGGAAAGCGAGTACCGACTGAAGGGAGCTTACTTAAAGGTAAGTGACCGAAGCAGAACGGAGCCTGACAAAGTATTGCGAAGTTTATGGTAATTTTTTAATGGACAGAGCGATGCCGTCGCCGATATCCACAATAGTTGTAGATAGCTCGTCGTCGGATATGGCCGCGTCGATATATTCCTGAATGTGGCGGATAAGGGCCGCCCGCTTTTTAGGAGGCTGCTCCTCGCCCGTAATCCAGCCGTAAAGCAAAACGTCGTCGGCCGCCAATACACCGCCTTTTTTCAACAATTTTTTTAAAGTCGGAAGGTACTTTACGTACTGCACCTTGGCGCTGTCCATAAAAATAAAGTCGAAACTTTCTTCAGGGAGATACTCTATCTCTTCGCCTGCGTCGCCTGAAATCTGAACGACCCTGCCTTCCATATTTGCCCAGCCAAAATTTTCCCGCGCCTCGTAAAAGAACGTCTCGTTTTTTTCAACGGTGGTAAGCGACGCGTCGGGGCAAGAATCAAGCAGACATATGCCCGATATACCGATTCCCGTGCCCAGCTCCAGAATGTTTTTTGCGTTTTTTATACGCGCTAAATTGCATATGAAATTGAGCGTTTCGTCGCAGGCAGTAGGAATTTCCCGCTCGTTTGCATATATACGCAATTTTTCTATCTGCTGTGAAATATGGCTGTCAGTACATTTATATTTATTGAATTGCGCCGTGCGCGTCTTCCTCTCCCCGCATTGCGTGTTGTTGTGAGCGTAATTATATTCTGACATAATTATTACCAATTTTAATATGGTGAAAATAATCCCCTCATCCGACCCTACGGGCCACCTTCACCCCTTAGGGGTAAGGCAAGGGGTGTTTACTGTGTTACGCGATGAATATTCGCAAAAATCAAAGTTCTACCACTACGGGAACAATCATAGGGGACTGTTTGGTCTTTTTGTAGAGATAATTTTTAAGCGTGCGTTTTATGGCTCTTTTAAGCTCGTCTACGCTGCCTACCCTTAAATCGTAGCCTTCTATGGCGTTTTTAATGACCGTTTTAAGCTCTTCGCTGTAGTCTTTGTGAAAACCGAAGATAAATCCCCTGCTGTTTATAGCAGGCTCGCCTATGACCTCTCCGCCCGAAACCACTACCGAGACAATAAACAGCCCGTCGGCGGCAAGCTGACGCCTGTCCGCCATTACCGTGCTCGCCTTTTCGTCCTCTATGCCGTCGCCGTCGATAAGCCTCGCCCCCGCGGGCACTTTATCCGTCCGCTTAAGCGTCTGCGAGGTCAAAAGAACGCTGTCGCCGATGTCGGGAACAAATATATTGCTCGGCTTCATGCCAAGCTGTTCGGCAAGCTCGGCGTGTTTTTTCAAGTGGCGGTACTCGCCGTGTACGGGTATAAAAAACTTAGGCTTTAAAAGCCTGTGCATAATTTTATGCTCTTCGCGGCAGGCGTGGCCGGATACATGGATATTTTCAAGCTGTTCGTAGACTACCTCGGCGCCCTTGCGGTAAAGGTTGTTTATTACCCTGTAAACATCCCTCTCGTTGCCCGGAATAGGGTTGGCCGAGATTATTATCGTGTCGTTTTCGCCTACCGTAACCGACGGGTTGTCGCCGTTTGCCATACGCGTAAGGGCGCTCATAGGTTCGCCCTGGCTGCCTGTGGATACTATTACAAGCTCGCTGTCGGCGAGGTTTTTTGTGCGGGATATATCCAGAAGAACGCCTTCGGGGATATTGAGTTCGCCTAAAGCTTCGGCAGCCTCAACTACATTAAGCATGCTTCTGCCCGAAAGGGCCACCTTGCGTTTATATTTTACGGCGAGGTCCACTATCTGCTGAAGCCTGTGCACGTTAGAGGCGAAAGTGGCTATTATAAGGCGGCGCGAGGAGTTTTCGTTAAACAGCCTGTCTAGCGTGGTGCCTACCACCGTCTCGCTCATGGTATAGCCGGGGCGTTCTATGTTAGTGCTTTCGCCCATATACAAAAGCACGCCCTTTTCGCCTATGTCGGCTATGGTTTTTAAATCTATAGGCTCGCCCGCCACGGGGGTCAAGTCTATTTTAAAGTCTCCGCTGTGGAATATAACGCCCTGCGGAGTGGTGATGGCGAGGGCCAGAGCGCCCGCTATGGAATGGTTTACGTTTACAAAAAGGACGCTGAATATGCCTAAATTAATGCGGTCGCCAGAGGACACGACAATCTCTTTGACGTCGTTTAAACGATGCTCGCGGAGCTTATTGTCAACAAGGGCCAGAGTGAGCTTTGTGCCTATTACGGGGACGTTTATCTCCCTTAAAACATAGGGCACGCCGCCTATATGGTCTTCGTGGCCGTGAGTGAGAATCAGCCCCTTTATCTTGTGCTTGTTTGCGACAAGATAGGATATGTCGGGCGCTACAAGGTCGATGCCCGGCAGTTCTTCCGACGGGAATATTATGCCCGCGTCTATTATTATTATGTCTTCGGCGTACTCTATAACGGTCATATTTTTGCCGATTTCGCCTACGCCGCCGAGAAATGATATTTTAACCGATTTTTCCTTTTTTACCGTACGTTTTACCGCCGCCTGCGGTTTTGCCGCGGGCTTTTTGATCTGCGCCGTTTTGATTGTTACGGTCTTTTTGTTCGACGTCTTTTTTTGAGTGTTTGTGGACGCGTCTGTGTAATCGGATATGTTTATAGGGGTGCCTTCCGAAGGCTTGTTCACCCTTTTTATTCTCAGTTTTTTAGTTGTCTTAGTCTTGTCTTTGTTTTCCAAATAAAATTCCTTACCTTATTATTATTGCCAGATTTCGGCGGACACTTTTATGGGGGCTGAAAAATCAACCCCCATCAAATGTTCCTATGTTTTATTTTTTGCTTACGTCTTTTACAAGCCCGTCTTCGATAAGTTCTTCAATGGTTTCGTAAGGATACATCGCCGCGTAATCCCTTTCCTGGATTGTACGCTTTTCTCCGTTACGCTTAGCGAGCATTTCATCGATAAGCCTTATCGCTTTCTTGACGCCTAAGGGGCTCTTTATCTTGACCATCATAGGCGTTCCGTGCATCGACTTATTGTCGGATACGTCTACGTGATGGTAAACAGACGTCTTGTATTCGTTAGGATCAAGATTGAGGTACAGGCAGAGCGTCTTGCCCCTGATCTTGAATTTAGCTATTGTCTCCCTGCCCTTGTTGAAGCGTTCGGCGCCCCATGCTATAGAAGAGTTGACTTTCTTGTACGAAAGGAAGGCGTTTTTAACCTGGCCGTAGTAACGTTTAACGTCGTCGCTGCCCTGGATAATCCTCGCTATGAACGAACGGTTGTACTTCATCATATTCGCAAAGTCTACGCCGCCGTTGGATATGCCCTCTATTCCGTCGGGGATAACTTCGCCTTGCGCGGGCTGTTCGTCTACGTCTTCAAGAAGATCGGCTATTGAATCGTCGCCGTTTAATTCGTCGTCGTCAACAAGGTCGCTTACCGTGATAAGTTCTTCCTCTTCTTCGGCGGCTTCCTCTTTGGCTTCTTCTGCGGGTTCCTCAGCGACTTCTTCTGCAGCTTCTACTATTTCGGTTTCTTCTACAGTTTCTTCCGCCTCGGGTTCTTCCGCCGCTTCCTCAACAGCTTCCTCCGCGGGTTCCTCGGCAGGTTGTTCTTCGATTTCTTCCGCTGTCTCTTCGGCGGCTTCTTCTACAGGTTCTTCTGCGGGTTCCTCGGCAGGTTGCTCTTCAATTACTTCCGCTGTTTCTTCAACGGCTTCTTCCTCGGGTTCTTCCTCTGCAGCCTCGGCTGTTGTCGCCGCTGTTTCGTCGCATACGGCCGCGAGAACCGCGCCTGCTGCGAGCATGCCCTTTATTTCTTCGGTATCGGCCTTGACTTCGCCTACGCCGTTCTTTACGCCGTCAACGGCGAGGTATACAGCTTCAGCCTTCTGGCCCGCTTCGTCTTCTTTATATATTATGGTATCGAGCTTGGCGTGTACGTCGTCAAACTTGCCGTAGATGCCGTCGGTCTTGCCGTGCCCTTCGTTTTCCTTATATATAATAGTATCGAGTTTTGCGTGTACGTCGTCGAATTTGCCGTAGATGCCGTCAACCTTTTCGCCAAGCTTAGCCGCCGAATCGTCGGCCGCGGCAGCCTGCGAGTGATCTTCAAGCATGCCTGTGATAACGTCAAGCCTTTCGTTTACGCCGTCTATAGCGGGGCTGTCTGCGTTGGCGAGATCTTCAGCCAGAGCGTCGGCGATAATGCGTAAGCCGTCGCCGTCGAGGACTATGTCGTAGTCAAGCTGGCTCTGAGCTTCGGCTATCTTCACGGATATGCGGTCGCAAAGTTCGTCGTAGTTAATCTCGGGCGTAACCGCGGCCGCGGGAAGCTCGGGGATTATAAGGCTGACAACCTTATCGGCGATTTCCTC
Organism: Clostridia bacterium; assembly: GCA_021205485.1. Classification (GTDB taxonomy): domain Bacteria; phylum Bacillota; class Clostridia; order Christensenellales; family Borkfalkiaceae; genus Coproplasma. Next base: position 10,588 of record JAJPXK010000118.1, read on the forward strand.
TGTATTAATCTCCTGCGCGGGAGCAGCTTCGGGTATGGAGGGAATAATGATATTCGCAACCTTGTCGGCGATCTCCTCTACGTCTATTTCGGGTATATAGTTAGACACAGCCGCCGCAGTCTTGTCTGCGAGCGCGTCTTCGTCTATAATATTTATTCTGTCCGCTATCATGGCGGCAAGCTCTTCGTTGTCTATAGCGGCATCCTCTGCGGCGACTTCGCTCTCTGCGTTGGCGGCGGCGAGCCTTTCAGATACTTTTTCGGCGAGCATGTCGTAGTCAATCTTTTCAGCCACAGCAGATGCGAGCGTCTCGCAGCCATCGTCGTCGACAACCATATCGTATTCGTTGCTCACAAGCCTGCTTACCTTCTGCGCGATTTCTTCGGCGAGGGCCTGTGTATCGATTACGGGCTGTTCTTCCTCTTCTTCCGCCGCTTCTTCAACGGCTTCGGTTTCTTCTTCAGCTACCTCTTCTTCGGCGGCTTCTTCTATGGCTTCAGCCGTTTCTTCAGCCGCTTCCTCAACAGGTTCTTCGGCTTCTTCTTCGGCTTCGTCTGCCGCCGTCAGCCTCTCTACAATCTTATCCGCAATAAGGTCGTAATCGGGTTCGGCGGGTTCTTCATATACGGGTTCCTGAGGCGCGGGAATCCTTTCTGCGATTTTATCTGCAAGCAAATCGTAATCGATTTCTGCGATGTCGTCTTCAATAGGTTCTTCGTACGCAGCTTCTTCAACTTCCTCGGATTCTTCGTCGGCGATGAGAAGTTTTTCAGCTATCATATCTGCAAGATCTTCGTAATCCACATTCTCGCTCGGAACGACGATCTGCTCGGCGACTTTGCTCGCGATGTAGTCCGCGGGGATAACTTCCTGAGGGGGAATCCTGTCGGCAACCTTTTCTGCGAGAAGGTCGTAGTCGATTTCCACCGCGGGGGGAACAATCTTTTCCGCGACGCGGGCTGCAAGCTCGTCGTAGTTGATGTATTCTTCGGTGATGGCAAGCTGTTCTTCCGCATCGTCTTCGGCCGCCTGCGACGCGCGGGCTTCAAGCTCGTCTGCGACGTATTTGGCGACGGCGTCGATCTTTTTATCCAGCTTTTCGTAAACGCTGGTCATCTGAGCTGCCATATACGCAAGTTCGGCTGACACCTTGGAGAACACCTCGTCGGTCTTCTGGCTGTAGCCTTCGGTAGCCTTTGCGGCGGCATCCTGAGCCATAGCGGAAATTTCGGAAGAAAGCTTTTCGTGAACTTTTTCGGCAAGTTCGTCTGCCTCTGAAGACGTATCTTTGGCGGCTATCTGCGAAGAGAGCTTTTTGTATATGCTTTCGGTCTGCGCGTACATGTATGTAAATTCCTGGCGGATCGAAGCGTTCTCTTTTTTAAGACTTTCGAACATCTCCGATGTCTGCTTGGAAAGATAGGAATTTTCCTGCGCGACTTTGCTTACAATGTCGTTCCCGTTGGACTGAGCCCCGCCTGCTATCAGCCTGTCAACCTTTGCGGAAAGGTTGGCGTTCTGCTGCGCGAGTTCGGTCGTACGTTTGGTAAGTTCTGACTGCTGACGGGCAATCTCCTCTTCGCGCTGGAGAATAACGTCGGCCTTGGTCACAACTTTAGTTTCCGTGGTTTTCTTTTTTAATGCCATAATTCTACCTCTTGCGGAAAAAGGAACCTATTTTAAGCCTTTTCCGCTTTTGCGTATTTGCTTACATATTC
>JAJPXK010000177.1 GCA_021205485.1 Clostridia bacterium
TCTGGCAGGTTGAGCCTGAAGTATGCTTCGCCGAACTTGACGACATAATAGAGATAGCTCAGGAATTTATAAAATATATAATAAAGCACGTTATGGATAACTGCCCCGACGAGATGGCGTTTTTCAACCAGTGGATGGAAAAGGGCCTTACGGACAAGCTTACGCATGTTGTAGAGAGCGACTTTGCGAGGGTAACTTATACCGACGCGATAGAAATTCTTAAAAAATCCGGCAAGGACTTCAAATTCCCCGTATCATGGGGAAGCGACCTGCAGAGCGAACACGAAAGGTATTTAACCGACGAGTACTTCAAAAAACCTGTATTCGTCACCGATTATCCTAAGGATATAAAGGCGTTTTATATGAAGCAGAACCCCGACGGCAAGACAGTGGCGGCCACCGATCTGCTTGTGCCCGGCATAGGCGAAATTATAGGCTGCAGCGAGCGCGAGGCGGACTACGACAAACTTAAAGAAGCTATGGAAGCAAGGAATATGCCCCTTGAAGCGTATGCGGGGTACCTTGCCACGCGTAAATACGGCACTGTGCCTCACAGCGGTTTCGGCCTCGGGCTTGACAGGGCTTTGATGTACGTCACGGGCGTTTCCAACATAAGGGACGTAATCCAGTTCCCCCGCAACTATGGCTTATTGTAATGCGAGAGCAATGCTGAAATCAAACGGGTGAAATACGATGAATGAGAAAATATTTATTGCGTGGGGAGGCAACCAGCATCTCGCCAACGAAGTGAGCGCAGAAATAAGCAAATACGGCTATGACGGTATCGTAGGCGGCGGCACGATAGTAAATATGCATATCGGCGCGCAGGTTTTTACGCAGATAAACAAATCCACGAGCGCGATTATCCTTGTGCAGAATTTTGCCGACGGCGACTATAATCTGAGCGACAACCTTATGTTTGAGTGGGGATATATCGTGGCAAAATTTGCCCCTAACCGAGTTCATGTCTTTCTGATAGGAATGAGCGCTAAGAACCTTCCAAGCGATTTGGCGGGGTCATGGGCGAGAGAGATAGAAATTAAGGATAGGTCGATGCAGGACGTAGCCAAAGAAATCGCCGATATTTTTCATCAGAATGACTCTAACCAGGAAAGAATGGACAAGCTGGCCGTCGTTCATAACCACAGCAGAATATTGGAAATAATAAGCGAACACAACACAAAGCCGCAGTGTACCGATACGATGCTTGCGTATTACATATTGCACAGCATAGAATCTACATATTACCACATGGATGAAGACATCTTTAACAAGTCGATAGAGAGAATAGAAACTAATTCGGCGCTGCTGCTGTCTGTAATACAAATGGTAAGGGCGAATATCCAGTTGTTTAAATTTACTGAGAATTTACAAAAGCCGCTTAAGTTTGAAGACTTTTACGAGCTTACTTTGTATTTTGACAACGACAACGATCTGTCGGCGTATGACAAGGAATTAGACGTGTGGCTGCGCATGTTCAATACCGACAGAATGGGCTTGTGCTATTATTTTGTGGCGATAGGCGATGAATTATCTGCGGAAGAAAAAACAGATTATCTTAATAAATCGGTAGATTGCCATTACAAGGCTTTGGAAATACTGTCGCAGATATGCCAGGATAACAGCGGCGACAGAAATTACTTATCCCTGTACGAAGGATATTATTACAATGATTTGTTCAGATGCTATATAGAGCTTAACGACGACGAAAACGCCAAAAAATGTATAGATAAAGCGGTAGACGCAAGAAAGCACATGTTTTTAACGTATAAGCAGCTTTTCCCGCAGGACGAGGTTATTGTCGGAAGGCTTTCGCTGGAATATTATCTTGCGCTTACCGAGCAGATGAAGTACAGCGACAATATAATGGAAAAGAAGGCGATATATAGAACCATAGATTCGTACCTTAATAAGTTAGAAGAGGAAGCTACAAAACAGCACTCGTTGATTAACCGTTTAAAATCGAGCATAGATTCAAATATAAAGAAATAAAGCGTAATGAAAAAAATTAGCGTGATTTTTACGGGCGGCACTATCGGCAGCCTTAAAAAGGGCGACAGCATACAGCCCGACGGCGAGGCGGCGTTCCTTCTTTTGGAAATGTATAAAAAACGCAGCGGGGCAAACTGCGATTTTGACATAAGCCAGCCTCTTTCCGTCTTAAGCGAAAATATGACGGACGAAAATATGGCCCTTATTTGCAGGTGCATACGCGGCAAGCTTGAAGGCGGGGCGGACGGCGTTATCGTTACGCACGGCACCGACACCCTGCAGTACACCGCTTGCGCGGCGAGCTATGTTTTAGGGCTGGACTGCGCCCCCGTGGTGTTTGTTTCAAGCAACTACACCCTCACCGACGGCAGGGCGAACGGGCTTGACAATTTTGCCTCTGCCGTTAATTTTATAGAGCAGAAAGGCGGCAGGGGAGTGTTTATAAGCTACCGCAACCGCGACGAACAGGCCACCAATATACACAGGGCCGCAAGGGTGCTGCCGTATATGCCCTATGATGACAGGCTTTTCTCTTTAAACGGCGTTTACGGCGACATATATTGGGGTCAATTTGTAAAAAATTACGATTATAAAGAGCGCGCGGACGGGCAGAAACCCGCCGATATCGGCGAGCTCGCCGAGGGCGGCAAGGTTCTTATGTTAAACTGCGCCCCCGGGCTTTATTATCCCGACGAAATACCCGAAGGGGTGCGGGCGGTGATACTCGACGCGTACCATTCGGGCACCGCCGACACCGTAAGCGACAATATCCGCCGTTTCGCCCGCAACGCGAAGCAGAAGGGCATACCCTTCTATATTTCCTGTTCATGGGACGGGGTGGAGTACCAGTCGGTGTCGGAGTTCGGCAATTTAGGCTTTAAAGTAATGCCCGCGGCTTCGCCTATCGCCATGTATATGAAGATAAAAATGGGCCTTGACCCGTATATCTCCTTAGGAGGAGATATAAAATAGTAAGCTCACGCAAATCTTTTTGAATTGCTGTTCAAAAACATTTGCCGTGATTTGAGGGACAAACCAATCTCAACTTCGTTTTGATTGTTATTTGTCTCAACGGCTGTAAGGTCAACAGCCGTTTCGGTCACCGCAAATGCCTTTCAATATGCATTTGCTCATCTCGAAGTACCAAAACAGCGCATAAGTGCTGTTTTGAGAAATGTACTTCTCGTCCCTTTTGCGCATTTGCTAAGGGCGTCCGTAATAATATAATGTGCAAAATTCCCCTTTTTACCAAAAGCAGCAAGTAGGTTGCAGCAAATAGGGGCGCTCAGGTGTGGCAAAGCTACACCTTCGCAACGTCATTTTTTTAGAATTAACCACGATTTGCTAACGCAAATGCGTGAATAAATATACCGCACAAAAAGGTGCTAAAGGTATTATTTTTATACAATTATAATTATTGTAGAAAAATATTTTCAAAACTCATTGAAAAATGTGTTGACAGATATAAATTTGTGTGTTAAAATCTGTATACATCTCTTCAGAGGGGTGTAATTTTTTTGTACGGAGTTTTCTATCAATGAAGAAAGCATCAGTAAGAGCAAAGATAACTCTTGAATGCACGGAGTGCAAGCATAGGAATTACGACAGCTATAAGAATAAGCGCAACGACCCCGACAGGCTTGTTATTTCTAAGTATTGCCCTAACTGCAAAAAGCATACCGAACATAAAGAAACCAAGTAAGTTTGCTTTATTTTAAGGGCTTTTACCTTACTATCGCGCAATTGCGACAGCAATTCGCGGCTGGCCATTAAAAAATAATAGTGAGTTTTGCCCTTCACTTGTTATGGGCAAACCCCCTTGGCGTTAAGGTAAAAGATTGAATTTTGTGCATTATGTTATGTGCTATGCCCTGAGAGAATGCGCAAAAGAAAGAAAAAAACATTCATAAGGCTTGCCTGAGAATGGTTTGTCTTTAAAAGTCGTGTAATTTATTTTTCAGCAGCAAATGAAAAATAAATTCACGGGAAGGGAGTTATTATGGCAAAAACAGATACCAAAACTAAAAAACCTAATATCTTTGTCCGCATGGGCAGGAAATTAAAGGAAACTTTTTCAGAACTTAAAAGGGTTACATGGCCTTCATTCCCTAAGGTTGTCAAGTCTACGTGCGTTGTTCTTGTTGTAGTCCTTGTTTTCCTTGTGGCGTTTACGCTTATAAATGAAGGACTGCTGGCGCTTTTGAAATTATTAACAGAGATTGGAACTGATACCGGAGAATAATCTGCAATGCCTGATTTTACTGAATCTACGCCCTGCTGGTATATCCTTCATACCTATTCGGGATACGAAGCGATGGTAAAGGACAGCCTGCAGAGGCTTATAGAAAATAACAATCTTCAGGATCAGATTTTTGACGTGAAGATTCCTATGGAAACTACCATAGAAGAAAAGAACGGCAAGCGTAAACTTGTAGAACGCAAGCTGTTGCCTTGCTATGTATTCATAAAGATGATATACTCTAACCAGCTTTGGTACTGGGTTACGAATACAAGGGGCGTTACGGGGTTTGTAGGCCCTCAGGGCAGACCTATCCCTATGAAAGAGGCCGAAATCCGCAAGATGCGTCTTGAAGAAGTGGTAGAAAACGTCGACTTTGCCGTAGGCGAAAAGATAAGCATAGACGCCGGCCCCCTTGAAGGCTTTGACGGCGTAATTAAAGAGCTTAACATTCCCGCGCAGAAGGCGCTGGTAAGCGTAGAGCTTTTCGGCAGAACCACCGACGTGGAAGTGGAGTTTATCCAGATAAGAAAGATAGACGAGTAAATTTGAAATAGTATTGAAGTCGGATTGCCTTGGCTTCCCCTTGAGGGTAGCGTAGCATACACAGTAGAAGCTGTCAACGCTAGTTGACTGATGAGGTGGAAATAATTTTTACAGAACAACACCTCATCCACCGCAAGCGGTCCCCCTTCCCCTCAAGGGGAAGGCTACAATAATGTGCAAATTATTAAATTTGATATTTCACCGCAAATGATATTTGCGTGAACATATTTTGTGGGAGAATACGTTAAATCTTTTTAATGACGTACTCGCTAAAACCACATAGGAGAAGATTTTTTTTATGGCTAAAAAAATTACAGCGGTTGTAAAACTGCAGCTTCCCGCAGGCAAAGCTACGCCTGCTCCTCCCGTAGGTTCAACCCTCGGCCCTCATGGTATCAACATACCCGGGTTCACAAAGGAATTCAATGCCAAGACGGCTGACAAAGCGGGCCTTATTATCCCCTGCGTAGTCACCATTTACCAGGACAGAAGCTTTACTTTCATCCTTAAAACGCCCCCTACGCCCGTGCTTATCAAAAAAGCCCTCGGCATAGACACGGCGAGCGCCCGTCCTAACAGGGACAAGGTAGGCAAGCTTACCAAGGCGCAGGTTGAAGAAATTGCAAAGATGAAGATGCCCGACCTTAACTGCTCTACTTTGGAAGCGGCTAAAAGCATGGTCAAAGGCACGGCGCGCTCGATGGGCGTTACCGTAGAAGAGTAAGGGGAGGTAAGATAATGAAAGTCGGAAAGAAATACGCTGAAAGCGTTAAATCATACGATCATTCCAAGTCATACGACGTAAACGAAGCCGTAGCCCTTACCCTTAACACGGCGAAGGCAAACTTTGACGAAACTATAGAACTTCACATCCGTTTAGGCGTTGACCCCCGCCAGGCAGACCAGCAGGTCCGCGGCGTTCTCGTCCTTCCTAACGGCATAGGCAAAACCAAGAAAGTATTGGTTATCGCAAAGGGCGACAAGGCGGACGCGGCTACAGCGGCAGGCGCCGATTACGTAGGCGCGGAAGAAACTATACAGCGCATACAGCGCGAAAACTGGTTCGATTTCGACGTTATGATCACAACCCCCGATATGATGGGCGTTGTCGGCCGTATCGGTCGTATCTTAGGACCTAAAGGCTTGATGCCTAACCCTAAGTCGGGCACGGTTACTATGGACGTAGCCAAAGCCGTCAAGGAAGTTAAAGCCGGTAAAGTTGAATACCGCCTTGACAAAACGGCCATCATCCACTGCCCTATAGGCAAAAAGTCGTTCGGCGCCGAAAAGATTACCGAAAACTTCAACGCGCTTATGGAAGCCGTAGTTAAGGCTAAGCCCGCGGCGGCCAAAGGCCAGTATATAAAGAGCGTTACATTAAGCTCTACCATGGGCCCCGGCGTTAAAGTTAACTATAACAAGGGTTAAAAATTTACGGTTGTCAGCAAAAAATCAGTTGACAAACGGCTAATAAATTAATATACTGTTTTAGAACAAAAATTAATAAGCTAATTTTCCGCAGAAGGTCGGCGCCGCAAGGCTCAATGTTGCCGGCTCAGGAATAAGGCGACTTAAGGCTTTTTTGTAAAAGCCAAAGATTTATATGTCTTAACCGTCCTTACGCCCTCTGCGGTGTAAGGACTTGTTTTTTACAAAAAAAGGAGGTAACAAATTGTCAGCCAATTTTGAAGCTAAAAAAGTAGTTGTCCAAGAGATAACCGATAAAATCAAGGCATCTAAGTCGGTTGTATTCGTAGATTACAACAAGCTGACCGTGGCAGAAGTTTCCGCACTCAGGAATAAGTGCAGAGAAGCCGGCTGCGAATACAAGGTATATAAAAATACGCTTGTAAGAAAGGCGTTCAACGACCTCGGTTATAACCAGTTTGACGCAGACCTTAACGGCCCTACGGCAGTAACATTTTCGTCAGACGAAATCACTGCTGCAAAACTTATGGCGCAGGCGGCGAAGGATTACGACGGTAAAGTAGTCTTAAAGTGCGCTTTCGCCGATAACGCTTATGTAGACAAAGAGGGCGTAAAGGCTCTTGCCACCATGCCTTCCAAAGAAGAACTCATTGCAAAAATGCTCGGGTCCATGCAGGCTCCCCTCTCCAATTTTGCAGGCGTTCTTTCAAACCTTATGTCAGGTATCGTCCGCGTACTCGACGGCATTGCAAAAAGCAAAGCGGAATAATAAAAACGGCCCGCCCCGCCGCGTAATCGGGTAAAAAAATCAATTTATTAAAAATCCATCGGAGGAACATTAAAATGGCAGATATCAATAAGTTTATAGAAGAAATCGGCAATATGACCGTGCTTGAACTCAACGAGCTTGTAAAGGCTCTGGAAGAAAAATTCGGCGTTTCCGCAGCGGCTCCCGTAGCTGTAGCGGCAGCTCCCGCAGCAGGCGCAGCAGCAGCTCCCGCAGCAGAAGAAAAGACCGAATTCAACGTTGTATTAAAGGACGTTGGCGCAAAGAAGATCGACGTTATCAAAGTTGTCCGCGCATTCTCCGGCCTTGGCCTTGTAGAAGCTAAAGCGGCTGTAGAAAAGGGCGGCGTTCTTAAAGAAAACGCTCCTAAGGAAGAAGCTGAAAAGATCGTCGCAGATCTTAAGGCTGCAGGCGCTACCGCTGTTCTTGAGTAATTTGAATTTAATTGAAAACGGGTCTCTGCCGCGACGGCAAAGGCCTGTTTTTTTATGCAGATCAGCCGCCCCTGATAGGGGCGTTTTTTCTGTCATTCTGAGTGAAGCGTAAGCGTAATCGAAGAATCTCCTTCCGACCGTTTTTTTACAAGGGGATCCTTCGACTGCGCGTTACGCGCTCCGCTCAGGATGACAGTAAAGTAACGAACTCCCTCACGCAGGATGACAACGATAAAATTTCAGGCTTGCAAGCCTGTTATAATTTTTATGCGATAAAAACAAAAAAGTATTTTTTTATCGAAAAACGCCGTTTAGTATTTGTAATATGTAAAAATATGTGGTATAATTAAACTCGTGTTTTATAAAGTTATAAAATATATGGTTTTATCGGCGTACCGCGACGCGGCCGCATACGGAAACAATTTTTCAGGAGTTTTAAATGGCACAATATACTTTTGAAGGTACCCCCGAACAGGAAGCCGAATTAAAGGACTTCATCGCTCAGCATAAAGGGGAGAGGGGCTGTCTTATGCCTATATTGCACAAGGCGAACGAGGTGTACGGTTATCTTCCCGCAGAAGTACAGACGGTTATCGCGGATGAACTTGACATTTCCCTCGCCGAGGTTTACGGCGTGGCGACGTTCTATTCGCAATTTTCTTTGAAGCCTAAGGGCAAACACCGCGTAAGCGTATGCTTAGGCACGGCATGCTACGTAAAAGGCTCGGATAAAATTCTTGACGCCGTAGAAAAGGAGCTTCGCATAACATGCGGCGAATGCACTCCCGACAGAAAATTCTCTTTGGATAGCTGCCGCTGCGTAGGCGCCTGCGGACTCGCCCCCGTAATGATAGTGGACGACGAAGTGTACGGCAGGCTCTCGGATAAGGACGTAAAGTCCGTCCTTGACAAGTATATGAAGGATTGAGGTGTTTTATGACGGCAGAAGAATTAAAAGCGAGGGCGGCGAAATACGCCGACGTTATAGAAGTAAGGCGGGCTGTTCGCGAACAGGCGGAAAAGCTCGCAAAAAATACCGCGTACAGAAAGCAGGTGCTTGTATGCGGAGGCACGGGCCGTACCTCGAGCCGTTCTTTAAAGGTTATAGAACAGCTTGAAGCCAGCTTTAAAGAACACGGCATAGACGATATTTTAATAGTAAAGACGGGCTGCTTCGGCTTATGCGCCTTAGGCCCTATCATGATAGTTTACCCCGAGGGCGCCTTCTATCCTCATATGACGCCCGAACACGTCCAGACGGTGGTAGAACATCACCTTGTAAAGGGCGGCGAACCTGTAAACGAGCTCTTGTTTGAAGGCACCGTCCACGAAGACGGCAGCATAATTCCCTTCGCGGAAATTCCCTTCTACAGCCACCAGATGCGTATAGCTTTGAGAAACTGCGGCGTTATAGCAGCCGAAAGCATAGACGAAGCCATAGCGGCGGGCGACTACAAGGCCCTCGCGAAAGTTCTCACCTCTATGACTCCCGACGAGGTTATAGACGAGATGAAGGCCTCGGGCTTGCGCGGCAGGGGCGGCGCGGGCTTCCCTACGGGCGTTAAATGGGCCACTTCCAAGGCGGCGCCCGGCGACGAAAAGTACGTAGTCTGCAACGCCGACGAGGGCGACCCCGGCGCGTTTATGGACAGGTCTGTGTTAGAGGGAGACCCTCACTGCGTGCTTGAAGCTATGACCATAGCGGGCTATACCGTAGGGGCTCATCAGGGCTTTATCTACGTCCGCGCAGAATACCCTATAGCGGTAGAGCGTCTGCAGATAGCTATAAAACAGTCCCGCGAGGCGGGGCTTCTCGGCGAAAATATTTTAGGAAGCGGCTTCAACTTCGATATAGACGTCCGCCTCGGCGCGGGAGCTTTCGTATGCGGCGAAGAAACCGCCCTTATGAAGAGCATCGAAGGCCAGCGCGGCGAACCCCGTCCCCGCCCTCCTTTTTCGGCGACGTGCGGCGTGTACGGCAAGCCTACCGTTTTAAACAACGTAGAGACATGGGCTAACGTAGCCCCTATAATAAACAACGGCGCGAGCTGGTTTGCGGGCATCGGCACCGAAAGGAGCAAGGGCACCAAGGTGTTCGCCTTAGGCGGCAAAATACACAACGTAGGCCTTGTGGAAGTGCCTATGGGCACAACGCTTCGCACCATTATTTACGATATAGGAGGCGGCATACCTAACGGCAAAAAGTTCAAAGCCGCTCAGACGGGCGGCCCTTCGGGCGGTTGTATTTCAGCCACAAACCTCGACGTTCCTATGGACTTCGATTCGCTCGTAGCCATAGGCTCTATGATGGGCTCGGGCGGCCTTATCGTAATGGACGAAGACACCTGTATGGTGGATATCGCCAAGTTCTATCTTGAATTTACCGCCGACGAAAGCTGCGGCAAGTGCAACCCCTGCCGCATAGGCACAAAACGCCTTCTTGAAATTTTAAATAAAATTACCGAAGGTAAGGGCGAGCCCGAAGATATCAAAAAGATTACCGACCTCGCCGAGTATATGAAGTCTACTTCGCTCTGCGCGTTAGGCCAGTCGGCCCCTAACCCTATACTTTCTACCTTAAAATCGTTCATAGACGAGTATAAGGCACATATATACGAAAAGAAATGCCCCGCGGGCGTGTGCAAAGCCCTCCTCAATTACTACATAGACCCCGAAAAATGCCGCGGATGCACGCTGTGCGCGCGTAACTGCCCCGCAGGCGCCATATCGGGCGCTGTAAAGTCGCCTCATTCCATAGACACTACAAAGTGTATAAAATGCGGCCAGTGCATAGCGCATTGCAAGTTCAACGCTATTTCTAAAAGGTAAGGAGGGAGCTTAACATTATGGTTAATTTAAAAATAAACGGCATTCCCGTTTCTGTGCCCGAAGGGTCCACGATATTGCAGGCCGCCAGGCTTGCCAACATAAGAATACCTACCCTCTGCTACCTTAAAGACGTACAGTGCGTAGGTTCCTGCCGCCTCTGCCTTGTAGAGGCCACGGGCGCGAGGGGGCTTGTGGCCGCCTGCGTCTATCCCGTATCTGAGGGGATGGAAGTACGCACCAACACCCCTAAGGTAAGAAAATCCCGTAAAATGACGGTAGAGCTCATACTCTCCACACATAAAAAGAAGTGCCTTTCCTGCGTGCGTTCTATGAACTGCGAACTGCAGAAACTGGCTTTAGAGTACAACGCCGAAGAAGATTACTTCGGCACCGACCACGATATACAGCCTATAGACGACCTTTCGCCGTCGGTTGTAAGGGATAATTCCAAATGTATTCTCTGCACAAGATGCGTGGCCGCCTGCGAACATCAGACAATAGGCGCCATAGGCCCTAAGAACAGGGGATACGCCAAAGTTATAGGCTCGCCCTACGACGTTTCGCTCGCGTTTACGCCCTGCGTAAACTGCGGCCAGTGCATAGTGGCCTGCCCCGTAGGCGCGTTGTACGAAAAATCTTCCGTCGCCGACGTATGGGGCGCCATAGTGGACGACAAAAAGAAGGTTGTCTTCTACACAGCTCCTTCGGTAAGGGCTACGTTAGGCGAGGCTTTCGGCCTCCCCGTAGGCACCAACGTAGAGGGCAAGATGGTTACGGCCATAAAACAGCTCGGCGACGTGCAGTGTTTCAATATGGACGTAACGGCGGACCTTACCATAATGGAGGAGGCCACCGAGCTTTTAACCAGGGTTAAAACGGGCGGGACGCTGCCTATGTTTACAAGCTGCTGCCCCGCGTGGATAAAGTTCATTGAACATTATTACCCTCAATATATCCCTAATTTATCCACATGCAAATCCCCTCAGGAGATGTTCAGCGCCGTTCTTAAAACGTACTGGTGCGAAAAAGAGGGCATAAATCCCGAAGATCTGTACGTGGTATCTGTAATTCCCTGCACGGCCAAAAAGTTTGAAGTAACCAGGGATGAGTTAGGCCACTACACCGACGCGGCGATAACCACCCGCGAGCTCGCCAAGATGATAAAGGAGGCGGGCATAGACTTCGCCAACCTCGCGGAAAGCTCGTTCGACGACCCGTTTGAACACGCTTCGGGCGGCGGCGCTATATTCGGCGCGACTGGCGGCGTTATGGAGGCCGCTCTGCGCGTGGCCGCGAAGATGCTCGGCGACGAAGACAAGCCTATAGTATTCAACGAAGTGCGCGGAACGCAGGGTATAAAAGAGGCTACATATACCTTAGGCGGCGTCACCGTAAACGTCGCGGTGGCCAGCGGCTTAGGCAACGCGCGGAAGGTGCTTGAAGATATCAAGTCGGGCAAAAAGAACTATACCTTTGTAGAGGTTATGGCTTGCCCCGGCGGCTGCATAAACGGAGGCGGCCAGCCCTACGTTCACGACGAAATCCGCAACAGCATAGACCTTAAGGCGGTAAGGGCGCAGGCTCTGTACGACGCCGACAGGGATAACGGAATGAGGCTTTCTGACGAGCCCGCCGAAGTGCAGAATCTGTATAAAGAGTTTTTTGGCGAGCCTAACAGCCACAAAGCGCACGAGCTTCTGCATACAACGTACACGCCAAGGCCTAAATATTGATTTATTGTAATATGTATGTGATATGCCCGCGCTCCGCGCGGGCATAATTTGTACCCCTTGGCTTCCACCTGCGGGTAGAGTAGCATACACAGTAGAAGGTGCAGGAGTTATGGTGGATTAATAAAACAC
>JAJPXK010000145.1 GCA_021205485.1 Clostridia bacterium
TGCTCGCTTCGGCGTACGCTGAGGCGGGCTTCGGCATTAAAAACCCTAAGGTAGGCCTTTTGAACAACGGCACCGAAGAACACAAGGGCGACCCCCTACGCCAGACCACCTACCAGCTTATGAAAAAGATGGATGTAATTGACTTTGTAGGCAACGTAGAGGGCAGGGATATAATGATGTCAGACGTAGACGTAGTAGTCGCCGACGGATTCTCGGGCAACATAGCCTTAAAGTCTATGGAGGGCTGCGGCAAGCTCGTTTTAGGGGTTATGAAAAAGGAATTCGGCGCCACGCTTCGCACAAAGATAGGTTATCTTATAATAAAACCCGCGATAAACAAAATGAGAAAGCAGCTCGACTTTGACGGCGTCGGCGGGGCCCTTTTGTTAGGGCTTAAAAAGGTGGTTGTAAAAAGCCACGGCTCGTCCAAGCCTAAAACCATAGCGGCGTCTATAGCCAACGCGGCGTCTATCTACCGCAACGACCTTATAGGCAAGGTGGAAAATCTTCTGGCGGGCGTAGACTGGCAGAATTTAGCGCCTAAGGATGAATAAAATGCCGGATCTTGCAGCGCTGCAAAAAAAATTAGGTTATAAATTCAAAGACGAAAATCTTTTAAAACGGGCTTTGACTCATTCGTCCGTCTCTCACGATAACTGCAACGAACAGCTTGAGTTTTTAGGCGATTCGGTAATACAGCTTGTAGTCACCTACTATTTGTATCTTTCGGGCGGCGACGAGGGAGAAATGACTGCCGCGAGGCAAAAAATAGTCTCTCACGCGCCCCTTAAACAGGTATCGCAATCTTTAGGCCTTCCCGAAGCTTTAAGTTACAGCGGCACCTTAGGCAGCAAGGCGTTGTCTTCGGTGTACGAGGCGGTGGCGGGAGCGATATATTGCGACGGCGGCATGACCGCGGCGGAAAAGTTTATAAAGGGCACTCTTATAGCCATGCACGCTCAGGCGCCTGAAAATTATAAAGGCGAACTTCAGGAGTTCGCGCAGGGCAAAAAGGGCGGCCTTCCGTCGTATAAGACAAAGCAGTGCGGCGGCGAACCTCACTCGCCTGAATTTTGCTGCGAGCTTACCGTCTGCGGGCAGACTTTTACCGCTTCGGGCGCGAGCAAGGCCAAGGCAGAACAGCGGGCGGCGAAGTCCGCTTTGGAATATTTAAAAAAATAAACTACGCGTCAGCGCTTAGTTTCAGGGGAAATAATGATTTCTTTCAAAAAAATGGAGCTTGTAGGCTTCAAATCGTTTGCCGATAAAACCACAATACCTTTTACCGACGGCGTAACCTGCATAGTCGGGCCTAACGGATGCGGCAAGTCCAACGTCGCCGACGCCATACGCTGGGTTTTAGGCGAGCAGTCGGCCAAGATGATGCGCGGCACGGCGATGACCGACGTAATTTTCAACGGCACCGAAAAACGCAGGCAGACGTCCTTTTGCGAAGTCACGCTTGTGTTCGACAATACCTCAAGAATTTTCGATATAGACTGCGACGAGCTTGAAATGACCCGCCGCCTCTACCGCGACGGCAGCAGCGAGTATATGTTAAACCGCCAGCCTTCGAGGATGAAAGTTTTAACAACCCTCCTTCACGGCGCGGGCGCCGCCAAAGAGGGCTATTCGATTATCGGCCAGGGCAGGATAGAGATGATTATGAACTCTAAGCCTCAGGACAGGCGGGCCATCTTCGAAGAGGCTATCGGCATTTCCGTCTATAAAGAGAGGAAGACCGACGCCGAACGCAAACTCGCCGCCGCCAAAGACAACCTCTATGTCTTTCTGCAGCGCATGCACGAGGTTGAACGCCAGCTCGCCCCCGCCGAAAAGGCCGCCGCGAGCGCTTTGAAGTACAGGGAGCTGTACGCAGACCTGCGTTCCAACGAAATCAACGCATACATATACCAGCACGACACCAACGCCGATAAAAAGGCTAAAATAACGGCCAAAATAGATTCTTACTCTCAGGAGATAACCTCTCTCACCGTCCGCCTTGATGACCTCTTGCAGGAATACGAAAACTGCAGGGACGCGGTAAACAACGCCGACGGCGAGCTCGCCGACCTCAACGAAAGGCTCACCCGCTACAGGGTAGGCATAGAGCATAAGTCGGGCGAGGGCAAACTTCTGCAGGAAAAGGCGAACTCGGTAAAGGAACGCCTCCGCAACGCGCAGGACGACATCACCTTCTCTACAAAGCGTATAGACGAGATAGAGCAGGAACTGCGCCGGGTGGAGATGTACCGCAAACGCAACGCCGACAGGGCGGCAAAACTCGACGAACAGTGTTCAAAAATTAAGGACGAACTTTCCGCCCTCTCCTCGTCCATAGGCAAGTACGAGGCCATGAACGACGAAAACCGCAAAAAGGTCCTTGAAACCTTTAAAGACCTTTCCGACTTGAACAAGGATATGGGCTCGTTAGAGGCCAAAAGGGAGCTTTTGCAGGAACGCCTTGACGAAGTCAAAGCTACATTGGACGAGGCTAAAACCTCCCGCGACGCCCTCTCTTCAGAATACGATAAATGCATGACCGAAGGCAGCCGCCTCGTTGCGTTTATAAGCAGCGAAAACGAAACGCTGGAAAAGGCTCAGGCCGAAGTAAACGAATGCGAGGAAAAGATACGCCTTTACACCAGCCGCACCTTCGATGCCCGCTCTCAGATAGAAAGTTTAGGCCAGAGTCTTTCTACGGTAAAGGCCCTCCGCGACAGGTTTGAAGGCTACATATACTCCGTAAGGAACCTTATGAACGAAGCCAAGGCGAGCGAGGCGATATCCTCCCGCATACAGGGCCTCATCGCCGATATAGTATCCACCGAAGGCGAGTACGAGGTCGCCATAGAGACGGCCTTCGGCGGGGCAATGCAAAACGTGGTTACGCGTACCCGCGACGACGCGAAATACCTCATCGAATATTTAAAACGCACAAGGGGAGGGCAGGTCACCTTCCTTCCTATAGACGCTCTGCGTCCCCGTCTTGAAAACGAGCAGATACGCTACGCTTTAAAGGAGAGGGGCGCCTTAGGCTACGCCGTAAACCTTGTAAAGTACGACAAACAGTACGAAAATGTCATACACAACCTGTTAGGCAATACGCTGGTTGTTGACAATATAGAAAACGCCACGCAGATATCAAAGCGTTTCCCCCGCGCCTTTAAAATCGTAACCTTAGACGGCGACGTAATAAGCACGTCAGGCTCTATGTCGGGCGGCTCCAGAAGGGACAACGCTGGCAACCTTCTCGCCAACGAAAGGCGGGTAAAGGAGATTGAAGAGGCCATAGAGAGCAAAAAGCAGATTATGAAGAGGGCTCAGGCCTCCCGCGAGCAGACCGAAGCAGACCTCGCCGAAAAACAGGCGGCTTTGGAGCAGCTCCGCGAAAAATTCCAGAATTCCCGCACAGAGCTCGCCGCGAACGAGCAAAAGAGCAACAGCCTTCTTCAGCAGATATCTTCGGAAGAGAGCAGGGTAGCCATATTCAAACAGACGTACGATATGATTATGTCAAGGCTTTCCGAGCTTGACGACAAGTACCGCGATACGTCAAAAGGCGCCAGCGATTTGAACGAAAAGTCCTCGCAGGCCTCCTCCGAAATGGAAGATTTAAGCTCGGAATACGATAAACTTATCGCCGACCGCGACGAAAAGACCGCCCGCCTGAACGAAGCCATGGTAGAAAAGGCTTCGCTGGAATCGTCCATCAATTCCAGTACGGAAAACACTCAAAGGCTCGACGCCGAGCGCGAGGGGCTTGTCGCAAAAATTTCCCGCCTTCACGCGGACGTTCCTAATATACAGAAGGAACTTGAAGAATTAAACCGCCAGGCCGAACACGCTTCGCTCACCACAGAAGAGCAGGCGGTGGTAGACGACTTACGCAAAAGTATAGATAAACTCACTTCCGACAAGGTTACGTTCAACGAACGCATCAAGCAGATAGACAGCGAAAGGCTGAATATCAACACCCGTACCGAGGAACTGCGCGAAAAGAGGGGCAACCAGCAGATAGCCCTTACAAAATTGGATTCCGACCTTGAATTTATGCAGGAGAGGATTATGACCGAGTACGGCGAGGATTACGATGGCTGCCTTAAATATAAGGTAGAGGACTTCGATATCTCAGGTTCAAGCGGCCAGATAACCTCGCTCAAGCGTCAGATAACTATGTTAGGGCCCGTAAACCCTAACGCCGTAGACGAGTACAACGTTATCAAAGAGCGTTTCGACAAAATGTCGGAAGAAAAAGAGGATATGGAAAAGGCCATAGCCGATCTGCAGGTGGCGCTGGACGATATCCGCGACGAAATGCTCAACATTTTCAACGACGGCTTTGCGAAGATCAACGAAAATTTCAAAGTTACGTTCAAAGAACTGTTCGGAGGCGGCAGGGCGGAGTTAGAGCTCGATTATTCTGAGTGCGATGACCCTCTGGACGCGGGCGTAGAAATTGTCGCCTGCCCTCCCGGCAAAAAACTTACAAAAATTTCCCTTCTTTCGGGCGGCGAACGCGCGTTGACGGCGATAGCCATACTTTTCGCCATTATAGGGATGAGGCCTATGCCTTTCTGCGTACTCGACGAGATCGAGGCGGCTTTGGACGAAGCCAACGTATACAGGTATGCGAAGTACCTTAAAAAATTCTCCACGCAGACGCAGTTTATAGTAATTACGCACCGTAAACCTACTATGGAAAACGCCGACACGCTATTCGGCGTAACGATGGAAGAAAAGGGCGTCTCTAAAATAGTTTCGGTAAAACTTTCCGAAGTAGAGACTAAGCTCGGCGGCGACACCGTTATGTAATTTACCTTATTATAGTCGCCAGAAACCTTTATGTCATTGCGAGCGGTCTCTACCGCGTGGCAATCCCGCCCGAACGGGCGACCAGCAGGCACGGCGGCACATATGTTGTTTAAAAATAATAACGTTCATTCTATAAAAGTGATACCTTATTACCAATAGTTTAGCCATACTACCGAGGCAATTAAAAATACAGGTATAATAAATGAGTATATTTTCTAAAATAAAAGACGCTTTAAAAAAGACTAAAGACAGCTTAGGCGGCGCCATAAAATCTCTTTTCAGCAAAAACAAGATAGGCGACGAGTTCTACGAAGAACTTGAAGAAATTTTAATTTCCGCCGATATTTCGGTTACCACAGCCGAAGAGGTGGTTGAAGATCTTCGCGAAGAAGTGAAAAAGGAAAAGCTGAAGGACGAAGAATACGTTGTAAGTCTTCTTAAAGATATTTTAGAGGAACATCTTACAAGGGCCGAGGTTCCTGAAATAGAGTACCCCGCCGCGGTGATGCTGATAGGCGTGAACGGCGTAGGCAAAACTACCACAGTAGGCAAGCTCGCCGACTACTTTTTGCGTCAGAAAAAGAGCGTTACCGTCGCCGCTGCGGATACTTTCCGCGCCGCCGCGGCCGATCAGCTCACAGTATGGGCAGACCGCGCGGGCGTAAGGATTGTCAAGCACGAAGAAGGCAGCGACCCTTCGGCGGTGGTGTTCGACGCGCTTTCGTCCGCTAAGGCGAGAAAAACCGATGTCGTGATAGTTGACACTGCGGGCAGGCTGCACGTAAAGGCCAACCTTATGGAAGAGCTTAAAAAGATCAGCCGCGTAATATCCCGCGAATATCCGCAGGCGAACGTGTATAAACTGCTCGTTCTGGACGCCACAACCGGCAACAACGCCATAAACCAGGCGAGGCTGTTTGACGAAGCCGTAGAGCTTGACGGCATAGTTCTGACCAAGCTTGACAGCACCGCGAAGGGCGGCTTTGTAATATCGCTCTGCGGCGAACTTGAAATACCTGTAATGTTTGTAGGCACCGGCGAAAAAATCGGCGACCTTGAAATTTTTAATCCCGAAGAATTTATCGACGATATTTTGTAAAATAAATCTTTATTGTCATTCTCGCCTCCCCTATCAGGGGGGCAATAAGTTGCCTTAAACAGCCTCCCCTATCAGGGAGGAGGGCCACGCAGTGGCGGAGGGGTTAATTTACTAAAACAATATGACCGAAAAAGAAAAAATGCTTGCGGGGCTGCCGTATAATTCTTACGACGAAGAACTTTTTGCAATGGTTACCCGTGCAAGAGATCTATGTATAAAACTTAATTCGCTGCCGTACAGCGACAAAGAGGGGAGGGAGGCCATTATCCGTACTCTGCTCGGCAAATGCGGCAAAAATATTGACATCTGCAACGGCTTCTGCTGCGACTATGGCTGCAATATAGAGGTCGGCGAAAATTTCTTTTGCAATTACAATACCGTAATTCTTGACGTGTGCAAGGTAAAAATCGGCGACAACTGCTTTATCGCCCCTCAGGTCGGCATATATACCGCTTGCCACCCTTTAGACGGGAGGGACAGGCTTTTGTACGAGCTTGGCAAGCCCGTTACAATAGGCGATAATTGCTGGATCGGCGGCATGGCCGTCATAAATCCGGGCGTAACGCTTGGCGACATGGTTACGGTAGGCAGCGGCTCGGTGGTGACCAAGTCTTTCCCTTCAAACGAAGTCATCGCAGGCAACCCCGCAAAGATTATAAGGTATTTAAAGTAACAACAATTTTTTTGCGATAATCGATAAAGTCTCCCCCCCCCTCAGGGGGGGAGACTTTCGCCTGTCATCCTGCGTGAGGCGACAGTGCTTTTCTGTCTTCCTTCGACTTTGCTCAGGATGACGAGCTGTGCGGTATTTTTACTAATCCACATAAAAACAACGGGCTGCCGATTGTAAAATCAGCAACCCGTCATCTTTTAAAGACCTTACTCAATTTTTATCTCCGCAATAATTTCTTTATGACAACTAAATGCCACAAAATTTGTTATCGCTAAAAATTGAGCGGGGAATATGCCGCAACTAACGCGGTTTGCCCCTAAAGGTCGTCGACGTCCTGTACAGGCATTTCGCCGTCGCGGCTTACGCCCGTATAGCTTCCGTCGGGGTCATCGTGTGAGTAAAATTCGCATTTATTTGCAATTTTTTGAGCTTTTACCTGAACAACCCTTGTTGCCTGAACCGCCGCAAGACGAAGTCTTGCTCTGCTTAGACGAATTTTCATTACTCTTTCTCATACTTTCTCCTTGCCGAAGGGCAGATTCAGTTCAACGTACCCTTGCGAAGACTGGCAGAGGGGGCATACGTCCCATGCCTCTTTGCTGGTCATCATATGGCCGCATTCGCTGCAGATATACAGCATAGGCCGCTCGTTAGAAAATAAAGTGCCCGTCTTAAAAGCGTCGTAAAGATAATTGAATATCATTTCATGACGCTTTTCAACGTTTGCAACCATGTTAAACAGGGCTGCGACGTCTTTAAAACCTTCTTCTTCGGCCTCTTTTGCGAACGCTGGATAAATTTTTACAAATTCCGCGTGTTCGTCGGTGGCGGCAAGCCTTAAACATTCGGCTAAATCGCCGCTGTGGAAGGGATAGCCTGCGTCAATATCTATATTGTCAAGCTGTCCGCCTCTTTTGGTAAGTTCTTCAAAAAATCTTCTCGCGTGCACCGTTTCGTTCTTTGCGAGCGAGCGGATTGCGTCCGCTAAAGTGGCGTATCCCTGCTGAGTAGCCATGCGGGCGATAAGCTGGTAGCGCATGCCCGCCTGAGATTCACCGGCAAAGCTTCTCGCAAGATTTTTATAAGTTTTAGTTTCGTCGAACTGCATCAATAACCCTCCGTAACAGTATTTTGTACCGTTTTAAATTAGCTTATACAATTAGTTGTGTTCCATATTTTAGAAAATATGTAAAAAAGCAAAACTCAGGGGCGAAAAAATAAAAAAATTTAAAGAATTTACGTTTTTGTAACAAAAAATTTATATTAAGTTAATGTAAAAGGATTATAAATTAAAATAGAGAATGGAAAAGGAGGCGGCGTAATGCAAAAGACTTATTACTACACAGACGAACTTAATGACGATTTTGCAAACACGCATATCGAAACCAAGACTTTGCCCGAAGACTACAATTTCGTTCCTAAGTCAAAGGGGTGGAAGGTAGTTCGCTTATTAGTTTACAGAATGATTGTAACCCCTATAATCAAGCTTGTAAAGGTGTTTTCGGGTACAAAAATTAAAAATAAACAGGTGTTAAAGCCCTATAAAAAGCAAGGCGCCTATATCTACGGCAACCACACGGGCTATGCGAACGACGCCTTTATGCCTACCGAAGTCGCCTTCCCCCGTACGGCCGATATTGTGGTAAATCCCGACGCGGTGTCTATAAAATTCGTAGGCGGCATAGTTAAAGCCTGCGGCGGCATTCCCGTGCCCGACAGCGTCCGCGGTTTAAAACGTTTTACGGCCGACCTTGACTACGCTATAGAAAATAAACACTGGATAGCCATATACCCCGAAGCTCACATCTGGCCTTACTATACGGGCATACGCCCCTACGGCGCCGCCTCGTTCAAATATCCCGCAAAGAGCGGAACGCCCGTATTTTCTTATACCACGGTGCATAAAAAGAGGATGTTCTTTAAAAAACCGAGGAGGGTGGTGTATATAGACGGCCCCTTCTTCGCCGACCAGAGCCTGCCGCTTAAACAGCGTACGCAAAAGCTCCGCGACGAGGTGTACGCCGCCATGTGCGAAAGGGCCAAGCTTACCACAAAGGAGTATGTAAGCTACGTAAAGCTTACAGACCCTCACATAGCTGACGTTCTGAACAATATGCAGAAAAATAAAAAGCGGGCGCCGTTTTTCCCTAAAAAACGCAGGGAGATGCGGGCGTTCATAGACGAAATGTGCAAGGAATACGGCGTTTCAAACGCGAACGATTATTCCGATTACGACCAGCAGACGGCGGAAAGCGTATCTGAAAATTAAATACAAAACCAAATTAAAAAAGGCAGCCGTATGGCTGCCTTTCGCTGTTCTGTCATTCTGAGCGGAGTCGAAGGATCTACACAAAATTTAATGCATACTCTCAAGCAGGTCGTTCATATCGTATTTGCCGGCGGGCTTTCCCGCGAGCCACTTCGCCGCCTTTATAGCCCCCGCCGCGAACACCTTTTTAGAGCGGGCGGAGTGAGAGAGTGTGATAATTTCGTCCTCGCCGCAGAACATAACTTCGTGCTCGCCTACTATGGTTCCGCCGCGTACGGCGTGTATGCCTATCTCGGCGCCGCGCTTGCCTACGCTGCCGCTTCTTCCGTTTAAGTACTGTTTTTCGCCGCCGAAGGCAGAATTTGCGCTGTCTGCGAGCATCAGGGCCGTACCCGACGGGGCGTCAACCTTTTTATTGTGGTGTTTTTCCACGATTTCTATGTCAAAGCTTTCGCCTAAAAATTCGGCGGCCTCTTTTACGAGTTTTACCAACAGGTTTACCCCGACGGAAAAATTGGCCGTCCTGAAAATCGCCGTCCGCTTTGAACACTCGTCGATATACTCAAGCTGTTCCTTGGTGTACCCCGTAGTGGCTATAACGGCGGGTATTTTATTTTTTACGCAGTACGCCATCTCGTCTTCAAGGCAGGCGGGGGAGGAGAAGTCTATCACCACGTCAACCTGTTCCTTTACGTCGTTAAATCGGGCATATGTAGGGGTCTTTCGGCTTTCGTCGGGCTTTATGTCAACCCCGCAGACAATTTTAGCCTCGGCGTCATTTTCCAAAAGTGCGGCGATATTTTTGCCCATGTTGCCGCCTATGCCGCAAACAAGTACGTTTATCATATCTTTTTAATCCCTAATTTTGCTATGCATTCGTCCATAATTTTCTTATGTTCGGGTTCAAGTTCGGTTAAAGGGGGGCGGGGCAGACCCGCTTCAAGCCCTATAACGTCGCAGCCGTACTTTACGGGGATAGGGTTAACCTCGGTAAAGCATGCGTCTATAAGGGGCAGGAGTTTATCTTCAAGCTCGTTGGCCCTTGAAAGGTCGCCAGCGGCTACGTACTCGTAAACCTGCTTGCACTCCTTAGGGGCAATGTTAGAGACTACCGAAATAAGCCCCGCCCCGCCTATCGCGAGGATAGGAAGGTTAAGGTTGTCGTCGCCCGAATACAGGTCCATCTTTCCGCGTATGCGGCGCAT
Organism: Clostridia bacterium; assembly: GCA_021205485.1. Taxonomy (GTDB): domain Bacteria; phylum Bacillota; class Clostridia; order Christensenellales; family Borkfalkiaceae; genus Coproplasma. Next base: position 10,062 of record JAJPXK010000145.1, read on the forward strand.
AGTCTCGCAAATCTGCTCCATATTGCCGCAAGCCTCTTTAATGCCCGTCATGTTAGGGATGTCGGCGAGCTGTTCGGCTGTAGGGGGCAAAATGTTCACGCCTGTGCGGGCGGGAACGTTGTAAGCTATTACGGGAAGAGATGTGGCCGAGCATATCGTCTTGTAATACTCTACAATGCCCTTTTGCGTACACTTGTTGTAGTAGGGTGTAACGGCGAGCAAGCCGTCCGCCCCGAGCTTTTCGCCGAGCTTAGCCATTTCTACGGCGTGCGCGGTAGAGTTAGACCCGCAGCCGAATACGATTTTAGCTCTGCCTGCGACCTTTTCTACGGCGTAGGCCATCAGAGTCTGCTTTTCCTGCTCCGTCATTGTAGGCGGCTCGCCCGTAGTGCCTAAAACCACAAGCATATCCGTGCCGTTTGCAATCTGATACTCTATCATTTTGCCGTAGGCATTGTAGTTAACTTCCCCGTCTTTAAAAGGCGTAACCATCGCCGTGGCGGTACCTTTAAAAAATCCTATCATAAAAATTCTCCTAAAAATATACGGCGTAATCGTTTCCGTCATTGCGAGGGGTCTCTACCCCGTGGCAATCTCGCCCGAACGGGCGGATGGCGGAGCAACAATGCCACACAAGTTGTTTAAAAATAATAACGTTTATTCTTAAAAATTCACCTTATCAAAACCTCGTTAATTAAGGCATATATGCGGGGCAATCAGTCAAAATATCCCTTTACGGCCAAAAGTTCGGCAAGTAGCACGGCTCCGCCTGCGGCGCCCCTTAAGGTGTTGTGCGAAAGGCCTACAAACTTGTAGTCAAAGATATTGTCCTCTCTCAGCCTTCCCGCGCATACGGCCATTCCGTTTTCGGTATTGCGGTCAAGCTTCGCCTGCGGGCGGTTGTCTTCTTCAAAGTAGTGAATAAACTGCTTAGGGGCGGAGGGCAGCTTAAGCTTTTGCGGCTCGCCCGAAAATTCTTTCCACGTCTTTAAAATTTCCTCTTTTGCAGGTTTGTTTTCAAACTTTACAAAGCAGGCCGCCGTATGCCCGTCTGACACGGGAACCCTTATGCATTGCGCGCTTATGGCGGGGGAGGAGGCGGGGATAATCTTGCCGTTTTCCAGTTTCCCCCATATTTTAAGGGGCTCCTTTTCGCTCTTTTCCTCTTCGCCGCCGATGTAGGGTATTACGTTATCCACAATTTCGGGCATTGTCTCAAATGTCTTGCCCGCCCCTGATATCGCCTGGTAGGTGGTGACTACCGCCTCTAAAATGCCGAATTTTTTAAGGGGATGCAAAAGGGGCACGTACGACTGCAGCGAGCAGTTGCTCTTTACGGCGATAAACCCGCGTTTTGTGCCTAAACGCTCACGCTGAGCCTTTATAACTTCTATATGGTCGGCGTTGATCTCGGGTATAACCATAGGCACGTCTTCGGTAAAGCGGTGAGCGCTGTTGTTTGAAACTATAGGGCACTCTGCCTTGGCGTAGGCGTACTCAAGAGCTTTTATCTCCTCTTTATTCATATTCACGGCGCAGAAGCAAAAGTCAACTTCCGACGAAATTTTTTGTATATCGGCTTTGGCGTCAAGCACCGTAATGTCTGCAAATTTTTCAGGCATAGGCGAAGCCATGTGCCACCGCCTTACCGCGTCTTTATACTTTTTCCCCGCTGAAGAGGAGGATGCCGCAAGGCATTTTACTTCAAACCAGGGGTGATTTTCAAGCAAAAGCAAAAATCTTTGCCCGACCATTCCCGTGGCGCCGATAACGCCTACATTATACTTTTTCATAATAACTCCTTTATTGTTAATAAAAAGCCTGCCGTATAGCGCGACGGCAGACCGAAAATTGCAATCCGTAACAACCAATAGCGCAACACCGAAGTGACAGTTGCAAAGG
>JAJPXK010000182.1 GCA_021205485.1 Clostridia bacterium
AGATAACGTCGCTAATCTTATTTCCATTTTTGTAACTTTCCGAATTTAAATTTCTTGATTTATTATAATACACTTACATTCAAAACGCAACAATATTATCGGGCAGCAGTATCTTGCTTTTTATAATTGACTGATATGCGAGCATGCGGCTACGCATACCGTCGCGGTCAATAAGGAGATAATTTTTTTGCGAATTTTTTAAAATTTGCAAAAAAATACGCCTTCTTATTCGTCTATTAGGCAAACAGACAGAACAGGAGGTGTAAAATATGTCCAAATTATCCAAAATGTGCAAATCTTCAGCCGCTCTGTTAGGCGCGGGGCTGTTTGCCTTAGGCTTTACCGCCTGCGATTCGCTCGCAAACATAAGCGGGGCTACACAGCTCGGCAAGGCCGCCGCGGCTGAGGCCCTTACGTATACAGAACATTATTCTTACGATTACGGCGATTTATCCGAAGGGGCAGAGGCGTTCGCCGCAAAATTTGCCTCCTCGGTATTTTCTTCTTTAGAAGACGACAGTCAAAATATGGCCGTTTCGCCTCTTTCGGTATATATGGCTCTGTCGCTCGCGGCGCAGTGCGCGGGCGGAAACACGCAAAGCGAGCTGTTATCCATCTTAGGCGTATCTTACGAACAGCTTGTCTCTCAGTTTCCGTATTTATACCGTTCAGCGCTGTTTGAAGATACCGACAGTCTCAACAAGCAGATAGCTGTAGCCGATATTTCAAATTCTATATGGATAGACGACTCCGCGACTGCCAAAGAGGAGTGTATACAGACTCTCGCCGACAACTTTTATTGTTATTCGTACTCGGCCGACTTTGTAAACGACAACGCCAAGGCAAATAAAGCGGTAAGAAAGTTTGTAAAAACGCAGACCCGCGACCTTATCGACCAGAATTTCAATCTGTCCACAGAGACAATGTTTACGCTTATAAACACCCTGTATCTTAAAGACATCTGGAACGAAGACGGCGACAACCTCTCGTTCACTTCGGACGAGTATAACTTTACCTGTTCAGACGGCAGTGTAACAAGTTTAAACCTTCTCTCGGGCTATTATAACAGCGGAAGGGCGTATAAAACCGAAAGCTACTCTTCGTTTTTTACCAAAACCGACCACGGTTACACCATTAAATTTATTGTACCTGAAGACGGCTACACCCTCTCGGACGTATTCACCGAAGAAAATATCGCCGAAGTAAATTCCATTGCCGACTACAACCCGACAGACGAAGAAAACAAGCTTATCTACAAAACCCGCTGTCTGTTCCCCGAATTTACGGCAAGCTATAACGACAATATAGAGGATATTTTGCTAAGCTACGGCGTAAACGATTTCTTTTCCCGCGGAGGCTGCGATATGTCCGCGCTTACCGACGACGATATTTACTGTTCTCAGGTAAAGCACGTCGCAAAGCTTGAAGTGAACAAAAAGGGCATAGAGGGGGCCGCCGCGACGGTAATCGTTATGGATACCGCGTCTGAATATAACGATGAATATCAGTATGTATACGAAGATTTTGTAGTAGACAGGGCGTTCGGCTTTATCCTTACAGATCGTTACGGAACAACGCTATTCAGCGGAGTTGTAAACGCAGTTTAAACTTTGTCTTTAAACTGTATTTCCTTCGGCTGCGAGTATGTCGCTTTGCTGCGTGAACGTTTCTTTTCAACAATATAATAAACGGGCTGAGGTTCTTTAGGCTTCGGCTCTTTTTTTTCTTTCGGTTCAGGCTTCGGTTCGGGCTTTTTTCTTATGCTTTTCAAGCCTATAACGGCGAGTTTTACAAAATGTACGGCAAAAAAACAACAGATAAAAAGTAAAACAAGATATAAAAGTCCTAAAAAATCCATACACGCATTTTACATAAAAACAATACGCATATTTTGCCTTAAACAGGGTAATAATGTTATAAACGGTAAAAATTACATATTATGGACGAAGAAATAACCGAACAGATAACAATAACCCCGCACGAAAAGCAGGAGTTTGACGAGTTTAAACGGCAGAAAAGGTTGACCGAAGCGAGGGCGAAAATCCGCAAAATAGAATTGAATCTTACACAGGTCCAGGCCGACAGGGCGGCTTTGAAGCGGGCTGTGAAAGAAGGGGAAAAATCTGGCATAGGCGGCATATGCGTACAGCCCTACCTTGTAAGGCCCTGCAAAGAATATTTAGGGCTGCATTCGCCTATAGCGGTAGTCGCCAGCCTCTCTTTATCGGGCTCCGATGTCACCGATATCAAGGTAAAACAGGTAAAGCGGGCCATAAAAGACGGGGCCGACATAGTCGAAGTCACCGCCTGCATCGCAGCGGTTAAGGAGGGGAGCTTCGGCTATATAAAAAAGGAGTTTAAAAAACTGCGCAAGGCCGCAAAAAAGACTGCTCTGCGAATAAATGTAGAGGCCCCTCTTTTAACCTCGCAGGAACTTTCCCGGATATGTTCGCTCGCGTGCGAGTGCCAGATATCCTGCATCCGCGCGGCGTCCGATCTGTACGGCGGCGGGGCCGATGAGGAGGATATAAAAATCATACAGGCGGCCGTAAAAGACAGGGCGGCGATTAAGGCCGACGGCGTAGAAAGCGCGGCCGCGATGGCAAGCCTTACCGATATAGGCGTAAGCGTAATAGGCAGCTCGGCCGCCCTGACTCTCGCGTTAAACATTCTCTCATCCGCCGAAAGATAATTTGATTATTCGCTTTATAGGCTCCCCTATTAGGGGAGCTGGCAGCTTTAGCTGACTGAGGGGTTTCAGATAATAGCTGTGCAAAAAATTTCAACACGAAAAGTACGGCAGAACGTAAATTCTGCCGTACTTTCCGATTTATAAAAAAGCAAAAGTATGAGTAGTTTAAATCTTGTTTTTTGCGGTGGCGGGGGAGGGAACTTTTTCCGTCTTCTCAGCCGTCTGGCCTCTTCTGTCTTTGCCTAAGAAGAACAACGCCAGCGAGCCGGGGCCTACGTGAGTGCCGCAAACTATATCAAAATAGGTTATTGTAATATCCGTCGCCCCGTATTCCTTAAGCATTTCGGCGAGGGCCAAAGCGTCTTCCTCGCAGTCGCCGTGGCAAATTGCTACCGTCTGCGCCTCGGGGAACACAGCCTTTTCCCTGTAGGTTTCAGCTATCGCGGCAAGGGATTTTTTTCTGCCCTTGACTTTGCCGCACACGCCTATCTTGGCTATAGGACCCGCGTCTGCCCAGAGGATAGGCTTTATGTTTAATATAGTGCCCGCGATGGCCACCGCGGTAGAAATTCTGCCGCCCTTTTTAAGCCATTTAAGGTCAGAAACGGTGAACGAGCTGTTCATTCTGAATTTGTTGTTTTCAATCCACTTTACGCAGGTGTCAAAGTCTTCGCCAATCTCGCGGAGTTTTGCGGCGTAAAGGGCGAGGAAGCCTTCTCCGTAGCCCGCGTTGGCGCTGTCGGCGATATAAACCTTGCGTTCTGGATATTTTTGCATAAGTTCTTTTGTCGCTTTAACCGCCTGTTCGTAAGTTCCGCTCACGCCTGCCGAGATGGTAACCATAAGGGCGTCCCTGCCCTCTTTAAGGCTCGGCTCTATAGCGTCCATAATGCGTTCTTTTGTGACAAGCGAGCTGCTTACGTCTTTGCCTTCGGCCATGGCTTTGTAGTAGTCCTTGGCCTCTTCTTCAAAGGTTTTAACGCCTGTATAGCAGATAACTTCCCTGCCGTCGCACATACAGATATAAGGTATTACTTTAATTGAGTATTCTTCTATAGTTTCCTCTGTAAGGTTTGCCGACGAATCGACAAAAATATCAAATTTCACTTTAAGAATAACCTCCTTAAGGGTACATATTAATTTCGGCGGCAAATTATCCGCCGCTTTTTTACAATAACAGTATAATCCAAGGCGGCTCAAATTACACCCTATTTAACGCCCCTCGCCGTCTACGCTTCGTTTTTTTTGGTAGACTATGCGTTTTATTAACTCTACCGCAAAAATTTCACACTCTACACACAGTAGAGTTGCTGTTTTTTATTGATTTTAATACTTAAATATGGTAAAATCGTGGTATGAACGAAGAGGATGACGTAAAAATCATTATAGCGGAGAACTTAGTTCGTTTCCGCACCAAGGTGGGGCTTACGCAGCTCCAGCTCGCCGAGATGTTAAACTATTCCGACAAAGCCGTTTCCAAATGGGAGCGGGCGGAGTCCGTTCCCGATATCCGCGTGCTTATGCAGATCGCGGGCATCTATAACATTAAGCTTGACGACCTTGTAACCCGCCCTAAAGAAAAGGAAGTAAAGCCTGTTTTGCACAAAACCCGCAAGCAGATTCTTATTACCGCGCTTGCCGTAGGCCTCGTTTGGTTTATAGCCACGGGCATATTCGTGTTGCTGTGCTTTATACCAGAAGTTGAACACCAGGCGCTGGTATTTTTAGTGGCAACCTTTGTTTCGTCGGTAGTGCTTATGGTTTTTTCCGCCGTATGGGGCGGCAGGGTGACCAATGCGATAGCGAGTTCGCTCATTTTGTGGACGTTAGCCGCAAATATATTTGTATTTATGTGGCTGTTCACTCCGCAGATACAAAATTTGTGGCTTGTATTTATCGCCGCGGCCCCGTTCGAAGTGCTTATAATCATCTGGTTTATTTTCAGAAAGGTAAAATAGACTTAATTGCCCGCAGTTTTCTGCGGGCGGCTGTATTTATCGGATAAAAACCGTCATAAATAATTTGGCGGGCGATATTATACGGTATGAGGAATTTACCTTTTAGCGCCGGAAATTATTCCCGCGCGGTGTCTTTCGCCGCAGATATAGGCTGTAAACTTTTAAGCGTCGGCTCGCCCGTAAACAGCGTTGAAAGGGCGGTGTCAAGCGTATGCATAAAGTTCGGGGCGGCAAAGGCGTACGCCTTTTGCGTACCTGACGCGGCGGCCGTTTCGGCCACGTTCGAAGGCAGGGAGTATACCTCGTTAAAACGGGCATATTACGGGGGCAACGACCTTTTTATACAGGAAAAATGCACGCAAATCGTAAGCGATGTTCTATCTGGTACGCTCTCTTTGGAAGGGGCGGAAAGACGGCTCGCTTCGCTTGATAAAACAGCTTTGCCTTTAAAGATGCAGGCCTTTGGCGGCTTTCTCGCCTGCGGGGCGTTCGCGATATTTTTCGGCGGCAACGCCGCCGACGCAGTCATAGCCGCTATAGCGGGGCTTGCAACCTCGGTCGCGTCGGCCGTTCTTTCAAAACGTGGCGCGGGCGGCTGCGCCAGGGTGTTTTTGCTGTCTGCTTTAAGCGGACTTTCCGCGGTATCGCTCTGCGTCCTGTTTCAGCTTATAGGCTTAACGTGCCACGCCTCTATAGCCATAGTAGGCACGCTTATGACGCTCATTCCCGGGCTTACAGTGTGCAACGCCCTTTCGGATATAATTTCGGGCGAAATGTTTTCTGGCGTCTACCGCATATTCGGCGGCATCGCGCAGACGGTCTGCATAGTGGCGGGGTACGCCCTGGCCCTCGCGGTTTCGGGCGGAGTTTCCGCCTTTACCGTAGCGTCGCCGCGCGCGGATATATTGCATACGGCAATCTGTTATATAAGCGGGGCGGCGGGCGCCTCAGGCTTTTGCCTTACAATGAACGCCCGTGGCAAACGGCTTTTATGCGGCGTCGCGGCCGCGATAATAAGCTACACCGCCTATGTTTTAACGCGGGCTCTGGATTTTTCGGAGTTTCTCTGCTATTTTGTCGCTGCGGCAGCGGCGTACGCCTCGGCGGAATTGCCTTCGCGGTTTGCAAAAATCCCGCAGCACATATTCGTAACCCCCGCGCTTATGCCTCTTTTGCCCGGCGCGAGCCTGTATTTTGCCGTCAACGCCATCGTCTGCGGCGATGCGGGCACGGCCATCGCCTGCGGAAACGACGCTCTGGTTATATTTACGGCCATAGCTTCGGGGCTCGCGGCGGCTCAGATTGCCGCAAGAATTATATTGCCAAAAAAGCATTCGTTGCTTTAAAATAAGAGAATATTTAAAAGGAAGTTATTATTATGGATTTACAAAAACTTGCTTCGGCTCTCATTCCCGACGGCGACTTGCTGCCGCTTGACGAGTACGAAAAGATGTATCCTCCCCGCAACCTTTCAAAGGGGGCGGAAGTAACCCGTCTTGCCCCTTCGCCTACGGGATTTATCCACCTCGGCAACCTCTACAGCGCTCTGGCGGACGAGCGTACGGCTCACACCACGGGCGGCATATTTTATCTCCGTATTGAGGACACCGACGAAAAACGCAAGGTGGACGGGGCGGTGGAGTCTGTAATCCGTTCGCTTAAATACTTCGGCATAAACTTTGACGAAGGGGCGGAGATCGGGGGCGAAAACGCCTACGGCCCCTATTACCAGAGGCAGAGGGCTTCAATTTACAGGGCGTTCGCCAAAGATCTTATCGCCCGCGGGCTGGCGTACCCCTGCTTCTGCACCGAGGACGAGCTTAACGCCATCCGCGAAGAGCAGACCGCCCGCAAAGAGATTACGGGCTATTACGGCAAATACGCCCGCTGCCGCAACCTTTCCGAGGAGCAGATATACGCAAACCTCGCTTCGGGTAAGCCCTTTGTAATAAGGCTTAAGTCGCAGGGCAGCGCAGAGAATAAATTTACCTTCCGCGACGCCATAAAGGGCGACATAACCGTCACCGAAAACGATCAGGATGTGGTAATTTTAAAGTCGGACGGCATACCAACTTACCACTTCGCTCACGCCATAGACGATCACTTTATGCGTACGACGCTTGTAATAAGGGGGGAAGAATGGCTTTCAAGCCTGCCTATCCACGTAGAGCTTTTCAAGGTGTTAGGCTTTGAACTTCCTAAGTACGGCCACACCTGCTCGCTTATGAAGACGGACAACGGTACAAAACGCAAGCTTTCAAAGCGGAAAGACCCCGAACTATCCCTCGATTACTACCGCGCCGAAGGGTACTACCCTAAGGCTGTAATCAAGTACCTTATGACTATTTTAAACTCCAATTTCGAGGAATGGTCGGCAAAAAACCCCGCGGCGGATTACACGCAGTTCAAATTCTCGGTAAGCAAAATGGGCAAAAGCGGAGCCCTTTTCGATCTGGATAAATTAAACGACATTTCCCGCACCGAGCTTTCAAAACTTACCGAAGGGGAGATGTACGAATTTTTAAACGGCTGGACTGCCGAGTTCGGCACAGACGCCGACAGAGAACACTTCAAAGACAGGGCTTATATAGAGAGCATTCTCGCCCTGATTATGGGCGTCGGCAGCAAAAAACGCCGCAAGGATATCGAAAGGGCGGGCCAGGGCGTACGCCTTATGGATTACTTCTTTGACGATACCTTCGCCCCCGGATATTCATTCCGCTTTGAAAAAGATGTTGTAAAGAGAATATTAAATGGCTTTGCGGAAGTTTACGACGAAAATGACGACAATTCCGCATGGTTTAATAAGGTAAAGGCCGTGGCCGCCGATGCGGGCTTCGCCGCAGAAACGTCAGAATACAAGGCCAACCCCTCGGCGTATAAGGGCAGCGTGGCCGACGCAGCCGAAATTTTAAGAATCGCCGTAACGGGCAGTTCCAATTCGCCCGATTTATGCTCGATTATGAAAATTTTAGGTCAGGAACGTTCCTTAAAACGCCTTTCTGACGCAGGTAAAAGTTTATGATAGCCGGAATGGAAGTTTCTACCTTTTTTCTGGTTATGGCGTTCCTCTTTTTCGTAGGCAGCGTCTTAGGCTGGTGCATAGAGGTTTTGTTCAGGCGTTTCTTTTCGGCTAAAAAGTGGATCAACCCCGGCTTTTTGACGGGCCCGTACCTTCCTTTGTACGGCTTCGGGCTCACCTTTATGTTTTTGATTAGCATTATCCCCGTAGATACGGGCGCCGCGTGGGCCGACAAGCTCATTTTAATACTTATAACGGGCGTCGTCATGACCGTTATAGAGTACATAGCGGGGCTTATCTTCATAAAGGGCATGAAAATCAAACTCTGGGATTATACAAATCAGAAGGGCAACATACAGGGCATAATCTGCCCGCTGTTTTCTTTCCTCTGGACGGTAGTAGGGGCGATATACGTTCTGTTTTTAGACGGCTTTGTAAAAAGCGGCGTAAGTTGGTTTGTAAGCCACATACCTTTCGCCTTCTTCGTAGGGGTATTTTTCGGCGTGTTTATCGTCGATTTGTGCCATTCGGTAAACCTCACCGCAAAAATTACAAAATTCGCCAAAACAAACAAAGTCGTCATCTCGTTCGAACGCTTTAAAGAGAGCATTAAAGACGGCATAGAAAGTTCCAAAGCCAAGGCCGCCGAATCTTTCCGCAAGGGGATGGAAAATGCCGAAGCCTCCTTCAGGAAGGGCGAAAAACAGGAAAAGCAGGAAAAATCAAGCTTTATTTTCGCCTTTAAGTCGCAAAAGAGCATACAAAATATGCTGGAAGAATATCTTGAGTGGACTGAAAATTTAAAGGAAAAGGTCTCGCTTAAACGCGGCAGAAATTCAAAAGAAGACGGGGCGGAGGACGATAAAACACAAAAAAATGACAGCGAAGTGAAATAGTGTGATTTTTTTGTTAAACATAGTTTAGTTTTTTTCAAAGTTAATTTTAAGTTTATATAATAGTTGTAATATGAAAAGGTAAAAGGTGATCGGATAATCAAGCGGCTAAAGCCGCAATATAAATATTAAAGGAAAGATGTTATGTTACAGTTAAAGGACATCAGAAAGGACTACTATGTAGCGGACACGACAGTGCAGGCGTTAAAGGGCGTAAGCCTGTCTTTCAGACGCAACGAATTTGTGTCTGTGCTCGGGGCTTCGGGCTGCGGCAAGACTACGCTTTTAAACATTATAGGCGGCCTTGACCACTACACGTCGGGCGACCTTGTAATAGAGGGAACGTCCACCAAAGACTACTCTGACGGCGACTGGGATACCTACCGCAACCACCGCATAGGCTTTGTGTTCCAGAACTACAATCTTATTTCTCACCAGACGGTTTTAGGCAACGTAGAGCTTGCCCTTACCCTTTCGGGCGTATCTAAAAAGGAACGCCGCGAACGGGCGGAAGAAGCTTTAAAAAGGGTAGGCCTCGGCGAGGAAATTTACAAAAAGCCTAACCAGCTTTCGGGCGGGCAGATGCAGAGGGTCGCGATAGCCAGGGCCCTTGTAAACGAACCCGAAATTCTGCTCGCGGACGAGCCTACGGGCGCTTTGGACACAAAAACCAGCGTTCAGATAATGGATTTAATCAAAGAGATCGCCGGCGAACGCCTTGTAATTATGGTTACGCACAACCCCGATCTTGCAAAGCAGTACTCCACGCGTATCGTAGAGCTTAAAGACGGCGTTGTAATAGGCGACAGCAACCCCTATTCCCCTGAAGAGGAAGAGGCGGAAGTCGCCGACTTCAAGGCGGGCGGCGGGGCCAAAGTCTACGGCGAAAGCAAAACCATAGCGCTTACAGGTTCGGGCTTCGGAAATAAAGCCGGCAGCGTTCTTGTAGGCGGCAAACCCGCGAAAATTATCTATTGGTCGGATACGCGAGTAGACGTTATCCCTCCCGAAAACGTTTACGGCAGGCAGAATATAACTTTAACCGACGCTGCAGGCAAGGTAAATAACGGCGTTTGCGACCTGCCCTATGCGGCGTCATATGCAAAGGCAGAAACAGGCGAAACTTCCTCCGCGGGCGCAAAACCTAAGTATAAAAAGAGGCAGTCGAGCATGTCTTACCGTACGGCTTTCGCTCTTTCGGGCAGGAACCTTCTCACCAAAAAGGGCCGTACGCTTATAACTTCCATCGCGGGCAGCATAGGCATAATAAGCGTCTGCCTTGTGCTCGCCCTTTCAAGCGGTTTTAACAACTACATAAAAACGACCGAGGAGGATATGCTTTCGTACTACCCCGTAACCATAAGCGAATCTTCTCTTGATTTAACAACCGTTATGTCAAGCTTTTCAGGAAGTACAACCAATGTAGAGCTTGACGAAATTGACGATAAAGTATACGTCAATTCCTTTTTAACGTCGCTCGCCAACGGCCTTACCGTAACCAACGACATTACGCAGGACGGCTTCCTTGAATATCTTGAAGATATGCCTGCGAAATATTACAACGCCATAAGTTACGACTACGGCGAAAATATATCTTCTAACCTCTTTACAAGCATAGATATTTCTCTTTCGTCGGTTGGTACATCGTACGACATTACTCAGTCGATGTCTCTCTCTGCGATAAAATCATACTATACCACGCTTTTAACCTCAAGCAACTCAGGTTATGAAGGCCTGGTAGGCTACGTTGATCTTTTCGGCGAGGTGGTAAACACAATGCCCGGCACATCGTCAAGGAATATTTCAAGCGAAACATTCGGCGACTATGTGTTAAGCCAGTACGACGAAGTCGCCGGCGAGTTTAAAACCGAAGGCGAGGAGGCTGTAAACCAGGTAATACTGGTAGTAGGTTCGGATAACGACGTAACCGATTTGACCCTCGCGCAGCTCGGACTTCTTTCGCAGTCAGACTTTTTAAGTCTGTTCAGCACCGACGACACCGTCGCCTCTTTAGAAATGAGCGAAGTTCTCGGCAAAAAATATACGCTTTACTACAATAACGCTATTTATACCGAAAACGCAAGTTACGACGCGAGCAGCGAATCGGGCTACGCTTACGATTACGTCAACCAGTCTTCAACATTGCTCGGCCAGTCCTTAAGCGCCGCGGGTTTTGACACCTACGGCTGGAAAGACGGCCTTACCGCCTCTGACGACGAGGGCATAGAGCTTGAAATCACCTGCGTTTTACGCCTTAAAGACGGGCTTTCTTACGGCTGCCTTTCCGACGGGCTGAACATTACCGAAAAGCTTATGGAAAATTATGTCGCCGCGTGCGAGAGCCAGACGGGCGGCATAGTGGATTATTTAAAATCCTTGCCCTCAAGCGATATTTCGCAATTTAAACGCGCAGCGTATACGCTTTCTGCCGATATGGCGTCCTATACTTCGGCAAGCGAAGCGCTCCGCGCGGTAGGCGGAAACTCCACTCCTTATAACATATCGCTGTACGCCAAAGACTTTGATACCAAAGAAGATATGCTTGCATACCTCGACGCATGGAACGAAAAAGCCTCGGCCGCTCTGGAAGAATGGATAGCGAGCGGAAAAACTTCGCTCAGCTACACGGGCGCCACAGAAATTAAGTATGCCGACACGGTAGGCACGTTAATGTCTATGGTGGATATGATATTGAATGCCATAACCTATGTTCTGGTGGCCTTTACGGCGATATCGCTTGTCGTCTCTACGGTAATGATAGGCGTAATAACCTACGTTTCGGTAGTGGAGCGAACAAAAGAGATAGGCATTTTGCGAAGCATCGGCGCCAGAAAGAAGGATATCAGGCACGTGTTCAACGCAGAAACGTTTATAATAGGTTTGATTTCGGGCCTTATAGGCGTAGGGGTGGCGTACCTGTTGCAGATAGTTATCAACCTTATATTGACGCCGCTTACGGGAATTTCAGGCCTTGCGGCTCTGCCTGTATTGGATGCGGTAATTATGGTAATAATAAGCGTGGTTCTTACGTTTATCTCGGGCACAATTCCCGCATCAGCCGCCGCCAAGAAAGACCCTGTCGTCTGCCTCCGTTCCGAGTAACAGGGAAAAGGGGAGCCTTAAACATCGCCAGAAGCCTTTTACGCCATTGCGCGGGGGCTTAAGCTCTTTTATTGTCATCCTGAGCGTAGCCCGTTAGGGCGAAGTCGAAGGATCCCCTCGATGAAATAAATACGGTCGGTATGAGATTCTTCGATTACGCTTACGCTTCACTCAGAATGACAGAGTA
>JAJPXK010000173.1 GCA_021205485.1 Clostridia bacterium
ACTATATTATAGCCGTTTTTTTATGCGAAAAATGGCAATTAACGGCGTACTATGTCAAAATTATTGGTATTTCACGCAAGGTATAAATATTTACTATCACGGCGGAAATTTTTTCCTCGGGGACGCCCGTAATTTTCGCCGCCGCGCGGCGGTAAAGGTTTAGCTGAGGAGCATAGGTTTTTATTATCGCCCCGTCGCCCTTTTTAGAATACTTGTAGTCTATTATTATACATTCGCCATCCCCTTCGCAGAAAAGGTCCATAACGCCCTGCACCATAACGTTGTCCGCGGCGTCGGTATTTAAAAACTCGTTGGCGGGCAGCGAACACAAAAATTCCTGCTCGCGATAGAGTTTTTTGCCTCCGAGACGACTGAAAACGTTCATAGACAGTATTTTTTCGAGGTTGTCTACGTTTAAAAGGCCGACTTGCTCCTCGGTTATAAGGCCGTCCGAGGCAAATTTTTCAAGCTCGGCAGTAATGCCGTCTTTATCTTTAACATTAAAGTCGCAGAGCTGTAAATAGCGGTGATAGGCGATGCCCCTCTCCGTTCCCGTGCCGCCTTCGCCCTCGCTTTCTTCGGGGAAAAGCTCGCGGGAAGCGTAGTAATCATCTTCCTGCGACTTCAATATGGCTGACGCCGAACTTTTTACTGGAAGGTCAACGCTTTCGGCATATCTGTAGGGTATTTTGTAGTGAGATCGAAGTTTTTCAAGCGTATCTTCGTCGGGTTTGCCTATCAGGGCGACTTCTTCTGAAAGTTCCTCCTCTTCGGGGGGAGGGGTAGCATCCTTTTCTAAAAGGGACATATCGAGCATGCCCGCGTAGTCGTTTGAATACACGGCCGAATACGGGCTGAACGGCCTTTCCTCCTCGGCAAGGATATGAAGGCGGTACTTCGCCCTTGTGCAGGCCACGTACAAAAGGTTCATCTCGTTTTTGGCCTCTTCTATCCTGCTCTCTTCGGCCTGCAACACGTTTAAAATGTTCTTTTTGCATATCCTGCTTTGCACGTCGTACGTTTTATGCACAAAACCGTATGTCTCTGAAAGGGGCAGATTTTCGCTTTCGCCCCCGCCGAACTGCCTGCACACGTCGGCGAGTATCACTATAGGGAATTCCAGCCCCTTGGACGAGTGCATGGTCATAACTTTAACGCTGTCGCCTCCGCCGCTCTGCGTAAGCGGCACCCTGTAGCCGCCTGACTTCAGTTTTTCTAAAAACGGCCCTGTAAACAGCTCGCCCGAGGGGGTCTCGGCTTCGGCCGCAAGCCGCCTCACGTTTTTAAGTTTTACGCCATTGCCCCGCATATATGCCGATTCCATCGCCCCGTCGGCAAGCAATTTGTCTATTAAAGTCGCCGCCCCGAAAATTTTAGAAAGTCGCCTGTATTCCTCAAATTCAAGGTAAAATTTATTTAATTTTTCCGCCGTGACGTCTTTGAAATTTTCGGCGTAATGCAGGCAGCAATCGCGGAAAGAGGGATCTTTGCCGCCCGCCATGCGGATTTTTACGAGTTCCTGCTCGGTAAAGCCGCCTACGGGAGAGAGCATGGCCGAAGCCATAGGTATATCCTGCTCGCCGTTGTCTATGTACGACAAAATATCTATAATCTGCTTGCATTCGGGCGCGTCGCATACGTTGCCGCCCTGCGAACCCGATACGGGAAGCCCCGCCTGAGCCAGCGCACGCAAAATGCCCGCCGTGCTGTCGCCCGCGTTTTTACGCGTCAGAATACATATATCCGACGGGCGGACAGGGCGGAACTTCTTTTCTTCAAGGTCGTAAATTTCGCTTTCAAGCTCTTTGAAAATTATATCGGCAACCTTTTTGCCCTCGCGGGTAAGTTCAGCCTTTTTGGCGCTTACGCCCGTAACCGAATACACCTTTAAATCCTGCCGCGCATTTTCCTCTTCGCCCCCGAATATATGCAAAGTAACGCCTCCGCTGCCTTCGGGGTAGGCCCCGCCGCTCTTCATAACGCCGTCTTTTTTATAGTCGATTCCGCAGGTGTCTTTAAGCATCAGGGCGGAAAACAATTTATTCACGCCGTCTATCACCGCGGGCGCGCTGCGGAAGTTAGATGTAAGCGAAAGGGCGGCAGCGTCAACGTCTTTTGCAGAAAATTCCTCTATTTTTTTAGTAAAATATACCGATTTTGACCCGCGGAAGCCGTAAATGGCCTGCTTTACGTCGCCTACCAAAAAGAGATTATCCCCGCCGACGGCAGAAATTATCGCCTCCTGCACGGGGTTCACGTCCTGATACTCGTCAACAAAAACCTGTTTAAAGCTTGAACGCACCTCTTTTTTAACGTCCTCGTCCTCTAAAAGTTTGAGGGTAATATGCTCAAGATCTGCGTAATCGAGCTTGCCTTCTTCCCGTTTAATCGCGGCATATTCGCTATCGAATTGCAAAACAATGTCGGCGAACGCCGCGGCGAGCCTGCCGCTTTTTAAAAAGCTTTCAAGCTCTGCCTGCCTGTCGCAAAAGTCAGAAAATTTGTCGTAAACCTTTTTGGCGGCATCCCTCATATCGCCAAAAAGCTTGCTTTGTTCCTTCGCCGAGTCATCCTTTACCTTAGGCCTCTGCGTAGTGGCAAATTTAGGCAGCGGCTCAAAAATGTCTCGCCTCGCCTCGGCCGTACGCAGATTTTCGTCCACTTCGTCGGCGATTTTAGCGAACGCCTCAGCCTTTTCGTCTATGCAAAAGCCCTTCATAAACTCGTCAAAGTCCATTCTGGCCGCCCGGCACCTGTCCCTGTGGACGTCGGCGAGCCGCCCGCTTATCTTCGCAAAAGTTTCGGGTGTGTAATTTTTCGCCGTGTCTTCAAGCCTCCGCCTGTAGTCGGCGTAGGTTCGCGCGCCGTCGTACGCGGCCAAAACCAGCCTGCGGAGCGTTTCGTCGCTGCGTTTTTTTACATAACAGCTCAAAACAAGCATAAAATTGTCGTTCTTTTCCTCGTAGAGCCTGTCAAAAAGCCCGTCCATAGCCCGCTTTTTAAGCTGCTTTTCCGCCCCGTTGTCTTCAGACAGAATATCGAAAGACCCGTCTATATCCACAAGATAAAAGTGAGTACGCAAAAGGTACACGCAAAAAGAATGTATGGTGCTTATATTGGCCGAAGGTATTTTATTTAGCTGCGTCTTAAGATGAGCCCGCTGTTCGGGGGTAACTTCGCCCCTCGCCCTGTCTATAAGGGCCGAGCGGAGCTTTTCCTTCATCTGCGCGGCCGCCTTTTTTGTAAAAGTCACCGCTAATACGCCGTCAAGGTCGCCGCCGGACTGTATATAGTCCGCCAGCCGCTCTATCATTACAAAGGTTTTGCCGCTTCCCGCCGAGGCGGAAACTATAAGCCTGCCCTCTTTTTCTATAGCGGCGGTCTGTTCGGCCGTAAGTTTTTTTTCTGCAGTTTTACTCATCCTCCGCCTCCCGAACGCTCCTCGTTATTTCGGCTATATCCTCGCCCGAAACGCTGTCTACCTTGCGCGCGTCCTCCTTTTCGGAAGAAAATCCGCACATACCGCCGAACTTGCAGTACTCGCATACGCCGCTGTAGGGCGAAGGGCAGATATTACCCGAAAAAATCTCTTCCGCGCCCTGTTTTGCTATAAGGCGGGAATAGCCTAAAAAGTCGCCGAAAACTTCTGTCGGCATATTGGTTTTAGGCTTTCTGCCGCCAAGTTTCGCGTTTATATACTTGCTCTTTTCCGTCCCGACGCCCCTGTCGGAGGCCTTTACCACGCCCTCGCTCGCATCCATAAAACCCTGAAGGGTGAATACGCCGTCTTCGTCTTTATAATCCAGATTCGCGGGGAAGTAATAGGCCCCCGCGGCCCTGTTTTCGCCCGCCGCGGCCGAAAGGTAAAGGGGAAGCTGCAGTTTAATCCCCGCATAGTACGACTCCAATTTAATATCGGTGCCGCCCGTCTTGTAGTCTATAACCCTGACCATTCCGTCTTTCGACTGGTCAACGCGGTCTATCCTGCCGCCGGCTTTTATCCCCTGGCTTAAGGGCAAGTCGTACCACTTTTCGCAGTCCCGCACCCTGAAATCGCCCGCGAGGAGCTGTTCGCACGCCCCCGCCGCGACTTCCTGCGCCTCGTTTACCAGCCTTTCAACCATATACCTGCCGCTTAAACTTTCGCCGAGCTCGCTGTATTCGGGGGTCTTTAAAAGCTCTTCGGCTATATCCTTGGCCTCTTTTCTTACCGCCTCTTCTTCCTTTTTTATCTGCTCCTCGCCGTCAAGTCCGTCGCCGTACGTTTTAAACCGCCCGGCCATCCTTTGCAGCACGGCGTGTATAAAATTGCCCGTGTCAAGGGGGTGAACGTCGCCCTCCTTCCTCTCGGAAAGCCTTACGCCCCTCGACAAAAAGTTCTTGTACGGGCAGGAAAAATAAGTTTCCAAAAGGGTAGGCGAAACGCTGGCCTTGCCGCCTGTAAACAGCTCTTTCCCGCCCTGTATGTTTTGCTTCGGCTCGGGCGGCGTAAGCGCGGTATCTGCGGCATATTCCCCGCCGTTTTCGCATATCACGTTGTACAGCGCCGAATTTACGTCGGGCTTTAACCCGCCGCTTGCAAGCCAGCCGAGCGCGGGAACTTCTTCGCTGCAATAGTAAGCGAGCCCTCTTCCCGAAGCTTTGATCTGCTCTGAAGTTACGGCGGAAATATTTTTGCCGCCAGAGTTTACAAAAAATTTGCAGATATAAGGAATGATCTCGCTTCGGGTCTGTTCCTGCCCGCCCGAAGCCGCGGGGTACGTTATGTACAGGCTCTGCCTGAAGGCGCATAAATTTAACGCCACCGTCTCCCTGCACCGCCTGTTTACCTGCGCTATTTTAGGCGATATCTGCAGATTGAGCTTTTCAAGCGAAGATATCTCCCTGTCGGTCAAAAGGGCGGTATCCGCCCCCGCGGGCGGCACCGCGTCGGTAAGCCCGCACGCGAACACAACGTCGCTGCCCGTGTTTACCGTGGTTGAAATGTCGCCTACGAACACCGCGTCGGCCTTAGGCGGTATAAGGGAAATTTCCGCCGCGGAAAAGCCGCTTTTTACAAGCTTTTTGTACTCCCTCGCCGAATATTTTTCGCGGGGCACCACCTCGCGCGCTTCGTCTATGACCGAAGTCACGGCGTCGTACGCCCTTAAGTAGAACTGCGACTGCGCGGGGTAATCGTTTTCACAGCTTTCCGCAAGTTCTTCAAGTATGTTTTTGCAGTCAAAAAATTCAAGTAATTTGAGGATACCCGCCGTCCAATCGGCGATATCCGCCTTGTTTTTAGGCAGCAGGCTCAGCCCCTCTAAAAATCGTTCCCGCACCGCTGTAACAGCCTTAAAATCAAAGCCTAAGGCCGAGCAGGCGCTCTCGGCGGGCTGCCTTTTTACCCCGCCCCTGTAATTGGCGCACCTCAACAGGTAGTTGCGGAATATATCCCTCTCTTTTTGCGAAAGCCCGAACAAAAAACTGCCCGTAACGCCGTTTACGTCCGAAGGGGCGCAGCCGCCCGCTACGCACTCTATATAGTCGCACAAAAACTGCGTAAGGGGGTGTCCCTCTATCTTACGCCTTTCGTCCACGTAGTAAGGTATGCGGTAGCTTGAAAACACCCTTGCGAGGGTCTCCCTCGCGTAGTCGGCGTTCGGCAGCATTACAGAAATTTTTGCGTACCTTACGCCGTCGTCTATAACGTGTTTTTTTATGTTCGCGGCGATAAATTCCATCTCCTGCGTCTCGTCCGCGCCCTCGAATATATGCACGCAATCGGTCCTGACGCCCTCTTTATTGAAGCTCTGCGGCTCAAACAGGTTTTGCCTTATGTACTCCGCCTCTTTTTTCAGCGAGCTTTTAAGCATAATCTGCCTGCAGCCGCCGTACTCCTTTGCACAGCCGTAGAATTGCGCGTGAGCCTCGTTGGCGTAGATATCCTGTTCGCCGCCCGTAAACAGGCCGTAGACGTCGGCCCCCGCCCGCATGCACGCCTTTACGCACTGCAGGGTGGTGCCGGTAAACGCCTGGAAGCCTAAAAGCACGATATCCGCCCCCGCTGTTTTGCCGCTCGAGCAGATTGCGTCGGGCAGAAGCCGCAGGTACATATTTCTGTCGGTCCTGCCGCTCTCTTTAAGAAATTTTACATATTCGGTATATACAAGCGAAATATCGTGAAGCTTGTCAGAAAGCAAAGGCGAGCCCGCGTCTAACGAAACAAGCTCCTCTATGTTTATTCCCGAGGAGTACAGTATGGCTATGGTGTCGTAAAGCGACTGAGCCGCGGACGACGCCGAAAGCCTTTTAAAAAGACGCATCCTGTCTTTATTGGCCTCTATTATGGCCCGTATCGCCATAGCCGACCCCTGGCTGGAGAGAACGGTTAAGTCCGAACCCCTCTCATTGGACAAAAATCGGGCGAAGGTATACACGGACGTGTTGAAAGACCCGCCTACTACGGCGCATACCGTGCGTTCGGCTACAAGCGTAAGCCTGTCTTCGCAGAATATGACCGTGCGTTTTAAAGCCTTCTCGTTTGCGGCTATAAGATTTTTAAGCCCGCCAAGCTCATCTAAAAGAGTAGGGGCTATCAAAGAATAAATCATAGGATTATTATACCACGCCAAGGTGAAATTTTAAAGATTTTAGGCGCAAAAGTTTTTACAATTATAAATTTATATGTTATACTTAAGTTGATTTACTTAACAAATTATATTGCCGAAAGCCCCGAGGGCTTTTAACCAATAGGAAAATTCATGAAAAAGATTTTTAAATTTTTAGCAGTTTCGGCGGCGGCCGCGTGCGCCGTTACGTTCGCGGGCTGTTCATCCTCTACAACAAGCACGTCAAGCCTCGATTCGTACTGGTTTATTTCAGTTTACCCGAGGATACAGAACACCGCGTTCGGCACCGAAGAAAAACTTGTGTACGACGTAACCCTTCAGGCGGCGGAAGAAAGCACCCTCAACGATTATTACCATATAGAACTTGACGAAACAAAAACTCATACCTACACCACTTGTTTCGGCGTAGGTATGTACGACTGGAGCGACAACTCGTTTGAAAAAATCACCGACGAAAATAAGGATGATTATAAAAACGGAAACAACTATACGTTGAGCGATAAAGAAAATCAGGAATTTGTATATTACCTTGAAACAGAACTTGTATTTTCAGGCGAGTATGTATACGACGCTTCAACAGAAGCGTCAACCAGCGTAGAGTTTGACAATACAATTTCTACTGTCACTTTCTTCCGCGCGGCGTATTACGACATGACTCCTATTTATAGTTACACCGAAGCCTATACAATGGCGCCTATGAACTATCAGCCTTCAACCAAAGAAGATATGTGCGACCAGCTTGACTATACCTACAAAATCCAATACGATAAAGACTGCTCTGAGGCCGTTGTCGCATATACAAATAATATTGACGAAAAAGAAAATAAATCTTACACGGTTGACTTAAGCGAGGCCGAAAATACTTTTTTTGACAACAACGAGCTTTACATGGCCCTCAGGGGAATGAACCTTTCATCAAGCTTTTCCGAAACGTTGAGCCTGCTTATACCCGCCGACGGCGGCATTACCGACGTATCTGTAGCGGGATCGTCTACGGCGGAACTTGACACCTCATACGCAACGCAGAGTAAAATTTATAACGCCCTTGCAGATAAGTACGGCGAACCCGTAACAACGAGCAGTTCGGACAGCAGCTCCGACGACAGTACGGAAGACAGCTCGGGCAGCGGAATAACTTACAACGAAGTTACTATTTCCAACGCGTCGGGCAAAGGCGTTTCGCAGACGGCATGGTACGCGGCGGTTGAAGATACTTCTGACAACACCTACCGCGCCACGCTTTTATACCTCGCGATACCTATGAGCTACAGCTTAGGCACGCTGGAATACACGCTTAGCGAAGTTTCTTCGGTCATCGCCCCCGACGTATAACCGAATTAGCGTAAGGACATGTAATTGAATTGATATAAATGTAAGAAAACGGAGGCTTGCCTCCGTTTTTTGTTGCAATAAAATTTTTTGGCTTTCCGCGGTTATATTATTAGAAAAACCAATCTGCCGCCCGTTCGCTTTAAAAAATCAGGTTCTGCGGAGAGCCGTTTATGTACGCCTGCAAATTCTGCTCCACAATTTTTACAAGGCGGGCGCGGGTCTCTTTAGGGCCCCATGAGATATGCGGGGCGATATAGCAATTCTTCGCCCCGAAAAGAGGGTTGCCTTCACGCATCGGCTCGTTTGTCAACACGTCTAAAAGGGCTCCCCTTATCCTGCCTTCGTTTAAGGCGTCGGCAAGCTGGCCTTCGTCCATAATTCCGCCCCTCGCAGTATTGATTATAACGGCGTCGGGCTTCATAATGGAGAGGGTACGGCTGTTTATTATCCTTTCCGTGCTTTTATTAAGCGGGCAGTGGAATGAAAGATAGTCGCTGCGTTTAAAAATATCCTCGCCGCTTACATATTCGTAAGGGCAGTTGTCGGGCCTTACTCGGGAATGGACTATTACCTTCATACCAAAGCTTTCGGCAACTTTTGCCACGGCTTTGCCTATGCTGCCGAAGCCGTACACGCCGAACGTTTTGCCGTATACTTCGCGCATACTCCAGGGCATATAGCAAAAATGAGGGCTCTTTATCCACTCGCCTTCGCTCACCGACCGCACATATTTTTCGGTATTCCCCTCAAACATCAAAAGGAGCGAAAACACATGCTGGCACACGGCGTTAGTGGAATAATCGGGAACGTTGCAGCATACTACGCCCCGTTTTTTTAACGCCTGTATATCGAGGTTGTTAAAACCCGTAGAAAAGGTGCCTACGTATTTAAGATTCGGGCAGGCGGCTACAAGGTCGGCCGTTACGTCAGCCTTGTTTACCAAAAGCGCGTCGGCGTCGGCGGCAGCCGTCTTTAGCTCCTCGGGCGACAGAACGTCGTAAAAACGGGCGTTGCCGAGCTTTGCGATGCCCGACATATCTATATCGCCGTTAGAAACGGTGCAGATATCCACTGCTGTTATGTTCATATAAACTCCTTAACTGTTTTGCGAATTTATTTTTACTTTTTGGTAAGTTCAAAGCTCATATCTATGAGCATTTTAATATCCTTTTCGGGAACATCGGACTGTAAAATTATGGTAATCCAATGAGTTTTATTCATATGGTAGGCGGGGATAACTCCCGCAAAACTATGTTGAATGATAACCGAAAGGGCGGGGTCGCACTTTAAATTTAAAATGTCAACCTGCGAATTGCCCCCTGCATATGGCTCAACCAACCGCCTTTTATCCTCTTCAAGCCCCTTTAAAAGGGACTTACCCGACGCCTCGAACAACAGCCCGAACCACTTTTTACTTTCAGTATGGCGGATAACGCAGGAAGTAAAATCTCCTTCCCACGGGTAGTCGCAAGAGGCGCCTGTAATTGTATCAGCGTAGTCTAAAATTTGCTGTCTTGTCATAATTCACCGCCATCGAATATATCCGACTCAAAGTCTTCCCCCTCGGCGTCGGCCGCCAGAGCTTCTCTTTTTCTGTTTTTAAGGATAAACGGCAGATACATAATTGTAAACACAACCACCACCAAAGCCACCAGACAAAAGAAATACGCAAGCCACTGCCATTTTTCGGTAATCGTAAACAGGTTTAACGTCTTAGGCAGGCCATACACGTAGAAGAAATTGGTTATATTTTCTACCACGGCGTAGCCCTGAGAATAGTCCACCGACGCGAACGCCGAATTTAAATAAATGGCAGCGTAGGCTATTATACACATTATCGCCACAGAGTAAAAGATATGGCGTACGCGGAACTTTGCCGCGCCCGTCATGGCTATGTACACCCCGAGGGCGATGAGCATTGTGTGATAGAGGAAATACTGGTAGGGCATCGCCGCCGTAAAGGCGTCGCTTACGTCGATATAACTGAATACGTTAGGGATCATCAAAGCGAGTACGGGAAGCAGGGCGCAGGTAGGGTACATAAACGCGAGCAATGTATCCCTCAGCTTGCCTTCCTTCATAAACCGCACGGCGAAAATTATAAATATCTGTATGGAACACAGATGGAACGGCAGATTCTGCGTATCGATATACACAGTGTACCCGCCCGAAATTGTAGGCAGAATTTCTACCATAGAGAGCGTTTTTACCGATTCGGACAACGCGGCGCATATACACGCGACGGTAAGCACAAGCTTTTGCGAAGGTTTAAACTTTGCCATCAAAACAATCAGCGCAGCTAAAATAACCGCGCAGACGGCAAGCCATATAAAGTGGTTTGTTGTGAACATTCTATTTTCTCCCTTTGTATATAAAACGGCGCGCGGCCGTCAAAAATCAATCGGTACACTCAAACCAGTTCAAACGTAAAGCTGTCGTAACCTAACGGGGTCTCCCTTTCGTAGCGGGCGGCGTCGCCCTTCCCTTCAAGCACAAAATAGTGCGCCGACGCCCCTTCCATCAGGCGGAAACAGACGGCGTCGTCTATAACCTCGTCTATAATAATCCTGAAAAAGTTGAGGCGGAAAATACCGTCTAAAATATACTCGCCCTGCTTTGCGGCAACGTTTTGCGTACCGCCGTAGGGCGTATCGTTTGCCACAGAGTCTACCGTGATTTTAATTTCCATATGTTAAATTTTATCACTAACTTCGCTTTTTGGCAAGATAATTTATACAATGCGGCCAAACTAAAATAAGCGGGTATAAATTTCTTGCATAAAATTTAAAAATAGGTCTGTACAAACGGAAAATTTAATGATATAATGTATATGATGTCCGATAGGGAGGAAAATTGTTATGGCGGATAAAAAATCTATTAAATTTATTACTATGGGGGAACTTCTGTTAAGGCTGTCGCCCCCTAACTACGAAAAGATAAGAACTACCGACGAATTTAAGGTAACCTACGGCGGAGCCGAGGCAAACGTTGCCGCTTCCCTTTCTAACTTAGGGATAGACAGCTCTTACTTTACCGTCGTGCCCGACAACTCTATAGGCCACGCGGCTATAAGATATTTAAGAAGCAACGACGTACACTGCTCGCCCTGCATCTTTTCGGATAAAGGCCGTATGGGCATATACTTTCTGGAGGAGGGCTTCGGCGTGCGTTCGTCTAAGGTGACTTACGACAGAAAGGACTCCGCCTGCGCCCTGTACGACTATTCTCAGGTTGACTTTACGCAGAAATTAAAGGGCTTTACGTGGCTGCATTTAAGCGGCATTACCCCCGCCCTTTCGCAAAACTGCAGAGACCTTATAATGTACGCCCTTAAGGCGGCCAAGGAATTAGGCCTTACCGTAAGCTTTGACTGCAACTTCAGAAGCGCCTTATGGAGCTTCCAGGAGGCGAGGGATTGCCTTACCGAATATCTGCCGTATGTAGACGTGCTGTTCGGCATAGAACCTATCAACCTTCCCGGGCCCGACGGCAAAGACCTTAAAGAGGGGCTTTCAATGAACCCTACTTATAAGGAGCAGGACAGAATCTTCCGCGAGATTGCAAAACGCTTTGACATAAAGGCGATAGGCAGGCACGTGAGGTATGTACACTCGGGCAGCGAAAACTCGCTTAAGGCGTTTATGTGGTACAACGGCGAAACTTACGAAAGCAAGACCTTCCGCTTTAACATACTCGACAGGGTTGGCGGCGGCGACGCCTTCGCGAGCGGCATGATTTACGCAATTATGAGGGAGATGGAGCCCGAAGATATAGTAAACTTCGCGGTGGCGTCCTCTGTTATAAAGCACACCATGCACGGCGACTTCAACATAACCGACGACGAAGAATCCATAATAAAACTTATGAACCAGGAATACGAAATAAGAAGATAATTTATAAA
>JAJPXK010000079.1 GCA_021205485.1 Clostridia bacterium
AATTAATATTTTAAATTATTGACTTAAGCTTTTTGCCTTGCGATATTCTTTCCGCTATAAAAAACCTTAACGAAAATTATATATCTGAAATTCGTTTAAGGAAGGGACAACCTGTAATTATTGAGTACAAAGGCGAATATAAATATTTATGCGGCTTCGGCGTTACAGACAAAGCGGATATCGCGGCGATATGCCGAGATCCGTCCGAAACTCTGTATAGGGCGATGGATGGTAGCGTGTACAGCTTTTCGGAGCAGATAAAAGAGGGGTTTGTCACGGTAAAAGGCGGAATACGGATAGGCATCGCGGGAGAGTACGTAACGGAAAACGGCCGCGTAAAGACAATAAAAAACGTAACGTCTTTAAATATAAGGATTCCGCATAACGTGACAGGTTGCGGTTGTTTTATATACGAAAAATTGCTTAAAAATGGACTTTCGAGCATACTGCTGTATTCCTCCCCGGGGTTCGGCAAGACGACTATGCTCAGGGATTTGATATCTGCCATAAGCAGAAATTATAAAATAAATATCCTTGTTTTGGACGTGAGGAACGAAATAAGCGGAGGAAGCGAGGGGTACAACCTCGGCGAAAACGTAGACGTTATATTAAGCTGCGACAAGCTTGTTTCTATGCAAAACGTAATAAGGGCGATGAAGCCGCAGCTTATCGCAACAGACGAACTTTACGGCGACGACGACATCAGGGCGGTAAAATATGCGAAAGATTGCGGTATTTACACATTGGCGTCTTCACATATATGCAGTCGCGCAATTTTGCAAAAAATGCCTTTCGATTATTATGTCCGCCTAACGGGGATTGACTGTAAACCGGAAATTTATGATAAAAATTTTGATATTGTTTGCGATAGTGGCGCTTACAACGTTTGCGGGCGTTCTGCTGTCGGCGGAAAAGAAAAAGAGAATGGCGGTGTACAGCGAACTTTACGAATTTAACGAATTATTGCTTTTAAATATGAAATTCGGACGGGAAGACATGCCTAAAATCGCAGAGGGCTTTACCTATATGAAGGAGCTGACGGAAGGGAAGTGTATTCTTAAGGGCGAAGACGGGGACTTTTTAGAAAGCTACATTAAAAACCTTGGCAAAACGGACGCAGCTTCGCAGATTGACTATTTAAACGACAGAAAAGTTTACATAAAAAAATATAAAGACGAAAGCTTCGCCGATTACAAAAAATACAGCTCGCTGTACGTAAAAATCTTTTTTATGTTAGGCGCGCTTATAGCCGTTCTTCTCGCTTAAATGGATATCAGCATTATTTTTAAAATTGCCGCGGTAGGCATAATTATTACGATAATCTGCCAGGTGCTTAAAAAGTCCGACCGTGACGATATAGCCACAATAGTCAGCCTTGTCGGCCTGATAATAGTTTTAATGACGGTAATAAGCCTTATCGCCGATTTGTTTGAGCAGGTAAAGCTTTTATTCGATATGTTCTGATGATAATTGCCAAAGTTTGCGTGATAGCCGCCATAACAGCCGTATCGGCGTTTATATTAAAGGCCAATAAATCGGAATTGGTTCCGCTCTGCCTCGCCGCGGGCGGAATAATAATGATTTTATGCGTGTTTGACTACCTTGCCGAAAGCGTACAGCTTATAAAAACTTTTACCGAACAGACGGGCATAAACAGCTCTGTGGTTAAAATGATTTTCAGGATTATAGGGATAGGCTACATTGTGGAACTTACTGCTTCATCCATAAAAGATTTAGGTTTTGACAGCGTAGCGGACAAGCTTATAATGTGCGGAAGGATAGTAATTTTTATGGTTTCGGCGCCGATTTTAAAAAACTTGTACGAGGTTATAATGTCTCTTATCGGCATAGTATGAATGTAAAAAACAGAAAGAAGCTTGTTTTTATACTTATTTTAATAGTTCTCGGCGTAGTATTGACGTTTATTCCCGCTGTAGCTGCTTTCGCGGACGAAGGCGAGGACGAGCTGAGCGAAAGTATTTTATCTTTGCTTGAAAGCCTTGACTTATCCGCCTTGCAGGCATATCTTGACGAAAATTCGGACAGCTATTTATTCAATTTCGGCAGCACCGCCGAGGATATAATTTCTTATCTTATAAACGGCTATGCAGGAACGGACTGCGGAAGTTACATATCCGAAATTATGTCTGTAGTATTTTCTGACGCTATTTCCCTTATACCGGTTTTTGCCGAAGTTACGGCTGTGGCGTTGCTTACGGCGATATTTTCGGGCGCAGAAGGGAGCGTTATAGGCAAATCCACCTCAAAAATTGTACGGCTCGCCTGTTATTCGCTTATAATTTTAATGCTTTCCGCCGCGCTTATCGGCGTAGTGGAAGAATGCGTAGACTGTATTAAATCGCTGCAAAAACAGATGGAGATCATTACGCCTATACTTGTAACGCTTACCGTTCTTACAGGCGGTACAAGCTCGGCGGCGATTTACCAGCCCGCGGCGTTGTTTCTGTCCGAAGGGGCGGTAGAAATTATAAGCGGCTTTATATTCCCCGCGGCCATAGCTTCGGCGGTGCTTAATTTCATGTCAAAAATCAATCCGCAGATATCCTTTTCGGGCATTTCAAAGCTGTTAAAAAGCATAATGAAGTTTGTAATAGGCGTTACCGTTACTGTATTCAGCCTGTTTATTACCGTTCAGAGTTCGGCGTCGTCGCTTTTAGACGGTATACTGTTCAAAACGACGAAATACGTAGTTTCTAACTCGGTGCCGATAGTAGGCGGGTTTATTTCAAGCGGGTTTGACCTTCTTACGGCGGCGGGGCTTTTAATAAAAAGTTCGGCGGGAGTATGCGGAATAATTCTGTTGGCAAGCGAAATAGCGTCGCCTGTAATTCTTCTTACGGCGTTTTCGGTAATGCTTAAAATAACGGGCGCGATAGCGCAAGCCGCGGGCGACAACGAACTGTATTCGCTTATGTCCGATTTGTCGTCGGATACCGAATACTTCCTCGCGGGGCTGTTAACCGTCGCCTTTATGTATGTGTTTACTATAATGCAAATAATAAACTCGGCGGTAAACTTTTTATGACTGCGTATCTTGTAACAGCCTGCGGGGCCGTGTTTTTATCGGTTGTGGTGTCATTTATCATTCCGCAGGGCAGGCTCGGAAAAACTATAACGGCGACGCTTCGCCTTGTGTGCATAGCCATACTTATTTCGCCCCTTGTGGATGTCTTTGATTTTTCGTCGGAAGCATACGAAGACTTTGTCGATTATGAGTATATCTGTTCAGTTTACAGCAAAACGCAGAGCGACGCTATGCAGCAGGTTTTGTACGAACAGTTTGCCGTACAGTCGGAATGTTCGGTGACGATAATCTATTCCGACGACGCTTTCTGCGTAGAAAAAGTCGAAGTATGTCTATTAAACGCGAATGAAGAAATTGCAGATAAAATCTATGAATATTTGCAGGCTGACGGTTATATAAATATTACTGTATATGAACAAACGGACGGCGGTATCTGATTTTTTTAAAGAAAAGAAAAAGATAATACTTGTTATAACGCTTGTGGCTTTGCTTGCCGCCGCGGTGTATCTGTTTTTCGGCGCGGAAAGCCAGAGCGGATTGTCGCAGCAATCGGCTTATACCGAAACGGAGACAAAGCTCGCGGATATGCTTTCATCTATAGAGGGCGTAGGCGATGTACGGGTTTATGTAACCGAAACGGAGGATGAGATAACGGGGGTTGTGGTGGTATGCGAAGGGGCCGACAGCATACTGGTAAAAAACAACGTGCTCAACGCCGTCTCTACGGCGCTTAACATAAATAAACAAATTATAGCTATTTATTCAATGTAAGGAGATGTTTATGTCAAAAAGAAAAAAGATTATTGTAATGTCATCACTTGTATTGCTGCTTGCTGTTACAGCCGTACTCAATGTATTGCTCGCGCAAAGCAGCTCTGCCGAAGAAACAGCCGTTACGACTGCCAATTATTTTACTACATACCGCACCGAACGCACTTCAACCAGAAGCGAAGAGCTTTTGCAGCTTGACAGCATTATAGCCCTTTACGATTCTGAATCGGAGGAGTACGCCTCGGCCGTATCTATGAAGATGGAGATTGTTTCGGTGATGGAGCAGGAGCTTATTATAGAGACAATGATAAAATCCATAGGCTTCGCCGACGCGGTGGTCGCTATAAGCGCAGAATCAGGAAACGTCAACGTTTTTATCAATTCTGACGAGCTTACATACGACACGGCCCTGTCTATTTACAATCTTTTGCTCAATGAAGCGGGAGTTTCGGCGGGAAACATAATTATTATGCCTGTTTATTCGGAAATTTAGGGCAATAACTTGCAAATTTTTACAGAGTGTGTTATACTTTAACTACAGGAGAAAATTATGGCACATTTAAGACACGATCCGACTGCCACTCAAAAGGGCGATATAACCTACGACGCGGGTATTGTAAGCGGCATTGTCGCGCTTGCCATCAACGAGGTTGACGGCGTAACCCTTGTCGATTCAAAAAACAAAGGGGTTAAGCTTTCGTTTGAAAAGAACGGCATTATAGCCGACGTAAGCGTTAAAGTTGACTACGGCAACAACGTGGCGTCGCTCGCCTTCCGTATTCAGCAGTCGATAAAACACAGCGTAGAATCCATGACGAAGTTTAAGGTGGATAAAATCAACGTGCACATTCAGGATGTGGATTTCCCTGATAATTTAACGTAACGGAGTAGTATTCCCTTTTTTAAGGGAATATTTTACTTTTAAGGCTTATATGAGAACTGCTGCAAGAGAAACTGTATTTAAAATTTTATTTTCTGAACAATTCGGGCAGAATGCCGACGAACATTTCAGGGCAAGCATGTACCGCTCGGGCGGACTCACCGAAGACGACATCGCGTACTGCGATAAAATACTCGGGCTTTCGGCCGAACACAGCGCGGAGATCGCCTCGGTTATAGACAAGCATTCTTACAGCTTCCCCGAAGCGAGAATTTTCCCTGCGGACAGAAGCGCGCTTACGGTGGCGCTGGCTGAAATTTTGTATTGCGACGATATTCCCGACAAGGTTTCGGTAAACGAGGCGGCAAACATAGCCTCTAAATATTCCTCGGAAAAGAGCGCTTCGTTTATAAGCGGCATACTCTCTTCGGTGATAGGTGAAAAGGATGTATAAGATAATAGACGGCAAGGCCCTAGCCGCAAAAATGCGGGCAGAAATTAAGCTTAATGTTCAGTCTTTTAAAGATAAAAGCGGCAAAAGCATAGGCCTTGCGGTTGTTCTTGTAGGCGACGACTCTGCCTCGCAGGTTTACGTACGCAATAAGATAAAGGCCTGCGAAGAGGTCGGCATAAAATCTTATTCTTACAGGCTGGATAAAGATACCCCTCAGGATAAAGTAGAGGAGCTTGTAAAGAGTCTCGCCTCGGATAAAAACGTAAACGGCATTTTAGTACAGCTTCCGCTGCCCGCTCATCTCGATTCAAAGAAAATTCTTTCGCTTATACCGTACGAAAAGGACGTGGACGGTTTCTGCGCGGAAAATATCGGCAGGCTGTGCATGAACGAAGATTGCCTTGTGGCATGCACGCCTAACGGCGTCATGCAGATGTTCGCGAGCGAAGGCATAGATTTAAAGGGCAAAAACGCCGTTGTGGTAGGCCGCTCCAACATTGTAGGCAAACCTATGGCGATGCTTTTAACAAACGCCGACGCGACGGTTACGTTGTGCCACAGCAAGACTAAAAATCTTAAAGAAAAGTGCCTTGAAGCGGATATTCTTGTAGCCGCCATAGGCAAGGCGAAATTTATTACGGCCGATATGGTAAAGGAAGGGGCCGTTGTTATAGACGTAGGCATGGACAGGGACGAAAACGGAAAGCTTTGCGGCGACGTTGACTTTGAAAACGTCAAAGAGAAGTGTTCGTTTATAACGCCCGTGCCTGGCGGCGTAGGGCCTATGACAATTACCATGTTGATGTACAATACATATCTCGCCGCGGTAAGGAGTTTATAATATCTTGTTGAATTTTCAGGAAAAGTACGACAGTTATCTGAATATATTTAATGCCAGGCTTGAAAGTTTTTGCCGCAGCCTTGAGTGCAAGCCCGAAATTTTAAGCGAAAGCATGAAATACAGCCTGCAAAGCGGAGGCAAACGCATCCGCCCCGTTTTAATGCTTGCCGTGGCCGAACTTTTAGGCGTTGACGCCGAAGTTGTGCTTGATTACGCTTTATCGCTTGAACTTATCCACACCTATTCGCTTATCCACGACGATTTGCCTGAAATGGATAACGACGATTACCGCAGGGGCAAACTTACAAACCATAAAGTGTTTGGCGCCGGCAACGCCGTGCTTGCGGGCGACGCCCTTTTAAACACCGCTTATTCAATACTTTTTGATTGCTGCAAAAAGGGAAGGGAATACGTTGACGCCGCAGGTTTTATTTGCGACGGAGCGGGCGTCAACGGAATGATTGCGGGTCAGTCTGCCGACTTGTATTGCGAGGCCAACAAAATAAACGACGAAAAATGGCTGCAATACATTGTAAAAAACAAGACTGCTAAGCTTATAACGGCCGCCGTAGCCGCGCCCTGTGTGTTGAAGGGAGGCAAATACTTTCTTGAATTTAAACAGTTCGGCGAAGATTTAG
The DNA here is from genome assembly GCA_021205485.1 of Clostridia bacterium. GTDB lineage: Bacteria > Bacillota > Clostridia > Christensenellales > Borkfalkiaceae > Coproplasma. The sequence goes on from JAJPXK010000079.1 coordinate 6,631, forward strand.
GCATACTTTTCCAGCTTGTCGACGATATTCTTGACGAAAAGGGCAGTTTTGACAAGCTCGGCAAGACGATAGGCAAAGACAAGGAAGAAAATAAACTTACCTATGTATCTTTTTACGGCATAGACGAAAGCTGCGTAATAGCCGACGTTATCTACGACAGGTGTATAAAACTTCTGGACGGGATAGAGGGTGACACCGAATTTTTAAAGCAGATCGCCGCGTTTGTCCGCCACAGGGAAGTATAATTTTAATAGTTGACATTTAAATAAATGTGTGTTAATATAATATCAATATATTAGTGGCGCAGTATTCTAGTCAGTTGACGTTGATACGAAGACGGGGTTAAACTACCGTTAAAGGGCATATCGATGAAGTTTCTGGTATCTGCTTGGTTTGCCCAAATTCGGGTGGATGCTGGGAGTAAAGGTTTATGGGAACTGCGTAACGGCATATGACAGTCCACCCATTTACCGTGGAGGCAGACGGCACTTATGACTGCCGCCTGTATAAACCTGCTATCGGGCGAAAGCTCGGTACAGAGTAGCCTGCCTTGCGTGAGATCAGCGGATAACAGATCAAAGCGAGCCTTATGTGTGGCCACGCATAGCTTTCGCTATCGCTGTTTGAAATTGATTTTGCAAAAGAGGATAAGCTCAACGCTAATTGCCAAGGAAAGCTTCTAGACTGTAAAAGTATTAGAGATTACGGTGTGGTCTAAGTGGCGATTCGGTTGTGTATTCGGAAACGGTGCAAACGTGTTCTTAAAAGGAAACTGCTTCTTCGGCGACGGGAAGTGAACGCGGGGGAAATCCTACCGAACCTTAAGCCGCAAAGTTTATTTAATATAAGCCACTTTATATATTATCACGCACAATGTTTTTGTGCGTATTTTTTTTACAGACGGTTTATTATGAGTAAAGACGATAATTGTAGCAATGAAAGCAGTTTAAACGACGATTCTGACGTTCCCTTGCCGGAACAGGAAGAAAACGCGAAGGCAAATAAAAAGGTTAAAAAGAAAAAGAAGAAGATACCCTCATGGGTAAAATGGGGTATTGTAGTTCTTATACTTTCGTTTGTGCTGAGCTTTTTATTCAGCCTGCTTACCGAGGTCGCGATAAGCGACAGCCCCGTGTATGTCTGCGTAATCGCCCTTGTGGTTTTGCTGTTTTTAAATATCGGCTGCGATATGCTGGCGAACGCTGTTTTGTCGTGCAACGCCGAAGGTTTTAACGCGATGGCTTCAAACAAAATAAGGGGAGCCAAGCGGGCTGTAAAATTTTGCAAAAATTCCACAAAAATAGCAAGCATTTTTGCCGACGTGATAGGCGATATCTGCGGCATTGTAAGCGGTTCCGCAGGCGCGGCCCTCGCTGTAGGCTTCGGCGTAAACGGCGAAATCGCAGCGATGTTTATATCTATCCTCGTAAGCGCCGTAATAGGCGCCCTTACGGTAGGCGGCAAGGCGTTCTGCAAGTATATCGCTTTAAAATATAACAGGCAAATTACATTTGCTTTTGCAAAGTTTACAACATTTTTTGTTAAGGAAAAATAATGCTCGAAAATATTTCGTCCGCCGATATCAAGGCGATGAACCTTGACCAGTTGAACGGGCTTTGCGAACAGCTTCGCAATAAAATTATATCTACCGTAATGGTAAACGGCGGACATCTTGCATCAAATTTAGGGGCGGTGGAACTTACTGTCGCCCTGCATTATGTTTTTGATTTTCCCGAGGATAAGGTAATATTCGACGTAGGCCACCAGTGTTACGCTCATAAACTTCTTACGGGCAGGGCGCAAAAGTTTGATACTTTACGCAAACGCGGCGGCATATCGGGCTTTCCTAAACGGGAAGAAAGCGAGTATGACTGTTACAACACCGGCCACGCGGGTACGTCTGTTTCCGCGGCTTTAGGCATGGCGAAGGCCCGCGATATAAAGGGCGAAAACTACAACGTTATCGCAGTAATCGGCGACGGATCGTTCAACAACGGCCTTGTTTACGAAGCTTTCAACAGCTTAAAACCTTTGAATACAAATATTTTGCTGATAGTTAACGACAACGGAATGTCCATTTCCCCTACCGTCGGCAGCATGCACGAATATCTTGACGCTCTCGCTGCGGACAGCGAGGAGCAGTACCATAAAAAACGCCGAGCCGATATATTTGAAAAGTTCGGCTTTAATTACGACGGCGTGTACGACGGCAACAGCCTGGAAGAACTGATACCCGTTCTTACAGACATTAAAGAAAAGCTTAAGTCGCAGCCGATAATTCTTCATATTCTGACTAAGAAGGGCAAGGGGTACGCGTTTTGCGAGGAAAATCCCGAGGCCACTCACGGCATATCGGACAGCACTGCCATACCTTACAGCGTGGAGTACAGCGAAGTTTTAGGCAAAAAGCTCTGCGAGATTGCCGAAAAAGACAATCGCATTGTGGCTGTGACCGCCGCCATGACCGGAAGTTTAGGGCTTACGCCTTTTTTTGAAAAATACCCCGACAGAGCCGTAGACGTAGGCATTTGCGAGGAACACGCCGCGATACTGTGCGCGGCGATGGCTGCAGACGGTTTAAAGCCCTATTATGCGGTATATTCAACATTTTTACAGCGTTCTTTCGACGAAATTATAATAGATATCTGCAGCCAGAATTTGCCTGTGACGATCTGTGCAGACAGGGCTGGCGTTTCAGGCTCGGACGGAGAAACTCATCAGGGCGTATTTGACCTGTCGTTTTTAATTCCCGTGCCAAATATTACCATTGCCGCGCCTAAGGACGCAAAAGAATTCCAGGATATGCTGGAATTCAGCGTAAACTTTAACGGCCCGTTTGTTATACGTTATCCTCGCGCGTGCAATCATGTATTCAGCAAGCAAAGCCCTATAGAATACGGCAAATGGGAAAGACTTTGCCGCGGCGACGGCAGAGCCGCTATTTTAGCCTGCGGCGAAAGGGCGATAACGCGCGCGTACATTGCTTGCGATATTCTTAAAAAATACAATATCGCGCCAGAAATTATCAACGCGAGGTTTATCAAACCCCTCGATTGCGAACTGTTAGACGGACTGAAGGCAGACCTTATAGTAACTATAGAAGATAATGTCTGCGACGGCGGTTTTGGTTCGTTTGTGGCAAGTTATTTATCGGAAAGCGGAAAGAAGGTTAAAATCTTCGGATACAGAGACGAATTTATAGAACAGGGCGGCGTTGAGGAGCTTATGGACGATTACGGCCTTAAAGCTGGCGATATTGCCGAATACATAAAAAATGAGATTGGATAAATTTCTTGCAGAAAAATATGGATCCCGAACCAAAGCGTCGGCCGCTGTTTCTAAAGGGCTGGTAAAGGTAAACGGCAAAATAAGCTTCCCTGCGTACGAAGTTAAGGAAGGGGACGATATTCAGGTCGCCGAAGAGGAGATTTCTTTTGTCTCTGCGGGGGGCTATAAACTATACAGGGCGTTGAACGAGTTCGGTTTTGACGTAAAAGACAAGATTTTCGCCGATATAGGGGCGAGCACGGGAGGTTTTACCGACTGCCTTTTGCTGAATGGGGCTAAAAAAGTCTACTGTATAGACGTAGGCGAAAGTCAGCTCGCCGAAAGTTTAAAGGATAAAAACGTAGTAATAATTGACAATTACAACGCCCGCAATCTGAATAAAGAGCTTTTTTCCGAGCAGCTTGACGGGGCGGTGGTTGACGTCAGTTTTATATCGCTGACGTATATTCTGCAGCACGTAAGCGACGCTTTGACCGACAATAAACATTGCCTCGCTTTAATCAAACCGCAGTTTGAATGCGAAAGCAAAAATGTAGGCAAAAACGGCATAGTAAAGGGCGACGACAAAAAGAGGACTATAATTAAAAAAATCTACGATTTTGCCCTGTCTTGCAACCTTGCGCCGCAAAAACTCTGCTACGCTCCGATAATCAAGGGCAAAAATACCGAGTTTGTAATTTTGCTTGAAAAAGGGGGGAAGGAAGTTCCCTTTAACGCTCTTATAAAATCCGTAAGATTGTAATTTTGCGGGTTTTATTTTTTAACAAATTTTTGCATATTTCCGTCTTGCATATTTGCATAAAACGGTGTATAATATCACTTGTATGAAAGCAGGGATTTATTTTAATAAAAACTTTACAGATAAATACATTAAACTTTCAGGATATATAAGCGAAAAGTTAAAATCACGCGGCATTGATTGCATTGTTGTACAAAGCGAGAACGATTTTGACCGCATAGACGCGCTTATAGTTCTCGGCGGCGACGGATCTATCTTAACCGTTTCGGCAAAATGCGCAAAACGCGGCATTAAAATCATGGGCATAAATTACGGCCATATAGGTTTCCTCGCCGAATTTGAGCAGGAAAAACTTGACAACGCGATAGACCTTATATGCTCAAAAGATTTTAAAACGGAAAGGCGCAGCATGCTGGATATAGAGGTAAACGGCAAAAATTACCTCGCATTAAACGACTTTGTTATACAGCGCAGCACATGCGGCAACAAGTACAGCAATACAATAAACCTTACGGCGGAAATAGACGGCTCGGTTGTAGATAATTACCTTGCCGACGGGATAATAGTATGCACGCCTACGGGATCAACGGCGTATTCTCTCGCCGCGGGCGGGTCAATACTCACTCCGTCGATAAACGCCTTCGCGCTTACGCCGCTCTGCGCTCATTCGCTTCATTCAAGGCCTATTGTTTATTCCGACAGTTCTGTTTTGAAAATAACCTTTGAAAAAAACAATACTGCCGTAAATATTGCCGTTGACGGCGCCGTAATAGGCGAATACGAGGACAGCGTAACGGCGACGATTACAAAATCGCAATATTTTGTGGAATTTATCACCTCGGGACAGATAGATTTTTTTGATAAACTTTTATTAAAATTAAACAAGTGGAGCAGGTAAAAGTGTACAGAAACGACAGAC
>JAJPXK010000023.1 GCA_021205485.1 Clostridia bacterium
TACTCTGTCATTCTGAGTGAAGCGTAAGCGTAATCGAAGAATCTCATACCGACCGCTTTCATTCCATCTAGGGGATCCTTCGGCTCACTTCGTTCGCTCAGGATGACAGTATTGGCATGCCCTCGCTCAGGATGACAGTATTGGCATGCCCTCACTCAGGACGACAGGTATCAGCTCCCCTATAGGGGAGCCTGAAATATGCGAGAAAATAAAAAAATAAAATTTAATGCTGCGGCTTTACTTTTTTGCCTCTATGTGCTAAAATAGGCGAAATACATTTACGGAGGACGCTATGAGCGAACTGTTGATAAAACTTTTCATCCCCTCTGACGCCGCGGAGAAAGAAAAACACTCCCGCTGCGGCATCCTGTCGGGAGTAGTCGGCATAATTTTAAACGTTCTGCTTGTAGCGGGCAAACTTACCTTAGGCATTATAACAGGCTCCGTTGCAATGATCGCCGACGCGGTGAACAACCTGTCTGACGCGGCCTCCTCCGCCATCACCCTTGTAGGTTTTAAGCTGGCGTCGCAAAAGCCCGACAAGGAACACCCCTTCGGCCACGGCAGAATAGAGTACGTTACGGGTTTGATAGTTTCCGTGCTTATAATATTTATGGCGTTTGAGCTTGGATATTCGTCGGTAGAAAAGATTATAACCCCCGAAAAAACTCAGTTTACATACGTCGCCGTAGGCATACTCGTCGCCGCAATTTTAGTAAAATTCTGGCTGTTTTACTTTAACTTGAGGCTTGCGAAACTTATAAATTCCTCGGCGTTGAAGGCGACTTCTACAGACTCCCTCTACGACGTATTCGCGACAACGGTAGTTTTGGCCTCGCTTATCGGCGGAAAGTATACCGACTTCCCTATAGACGGCGTAGCGGGCCTTATTGTAGCCATATTTATATTAAAGGCGGGCATAGGGGCGGTAAAAAGCACGCAGGCCCCGCTGTTAGGCAAACCTATCGCAAAGGAGCTAGCCGAAAAAATTGACAACCTCGCGCTGGAACACGAAAATATTTTAGGCGTGCACGACCTTATCTACCACGACTACGGGCCCGACAGGGCGATAGTGAGCTTCCATATAGAAGTTCCCTGCGATATGACGCTGGTTGACGCTCATTCGCTCGCAGACCATATCGAAAGGGAGATAAAGGAAAAATTCGGCATCGAGGCGGTGATACACGCCGACCCCGTTGTAATAGACGGCCTTACCGAATACGTAAGGGCTATAGCCGAAAGGGCGTGCAAGGCTGTTGACGGACGCATAGAGATACACGATTTGCAGTGCGTTGAAGACGAGAAAAAAGTTTACTTTGATATGATTTTGCCATTTGACCTTAAACTTACCGCCGAAAAGGCCAAAAATAAGGTAAAGGAAATTATGCTGAGGGAAGACAATACCCTTGACGTGAATATCACTGTTGACTATCCCTTTATAGAAAGTTAAAAAAATACCGGCCGCGCGGTCGGTATTTTAATTTTACGTATTTTAATTTTGTACTCTGAATTTTGCCCTGCTTGAATCTATTATCGCCTGCGTTTCGCTCTCCTCCGCCTCGCGGACGTCGTCTTCGGTTATCTGTCCCTGAGACAACAATTCGTCGGAATAGCTTATTTTGCGCGAGGATAAATCCAGCCTGTCGCCGCGGATTATAAGCAGCAGCTCGTATATCAATACATATATATCCTTGAACAAATTGTATTTTTTTGCGTACTCGCAGTCGAGAGAAAAGAGTACGTCGTACGAAGGGCGTTCGGCGAGCTTTGTTATAGCGGGGTTTATTATGCCGGGGCGTACGTCAAAGCGGGCGTACGGCTCGTCGTCTATAAAACAACTGTCTTTATAACTTATTACAGACGGCCCTATTATGGACATTTTGCCTGCAAGAACGTCGAAAAGGTACGGGAGCCTCGACAGGGAGCTTTTTGAAATTCTGGAAGGCTTGCCCTCTTTATTTTCGCAATAAGCAAAGGTGTGCAGATAGATAATTTTGCCGCCTTTGCCTACGCAGTACTGCCTTGTAAGAGCCTTGTCCGTCCTGTACTTTACGATGACGGCGCAGGTTATAATGCAGGGCGAAAGCACTATTACCGTTATCAGAGCTATGAGAAAATCGAGAACGACTTTGGTAAAAGCCCGGTACCACACGGCGAGAACAAACAGTATTATCGCCAGGGCCACAACAGTAAACAGAGCTATGCCCCATCCCGTTCTGAAAAATTCAGCTACAGTCATAAATTTTCTTCCCCTTCGGTTTTGTCTTCAGATTTATTTTCTTCGAATAAATTTATAATATGTTCTATCCTGGCGAGTACTTCTTCCCTGCCCTGCTTTGTTTCGGACGAGGTGATAATAACGTTGTCTTCGCCGCAGGCGAAGGTGTTGGCTATAAGCCTCGCCCCGTTTTTTGCCGCCATGCGGGAGACCTTGTCGGCCTTGGTCGCCGCAACGGTAAACGGTATCAGCCCCGCATACAGAAAATGTATCATGTCTTTATCGTCCTGCGTAGGCGGATGGCGCACATCGCAAAGCGATATTACGTGAGTCACGTTTGAACTATCGGCGAAAAAGTCCTGCATAAGTTTGCCCCAGCGCTGCTTTTCTGCCTGAGAGACCCTGGCGTAGCCGTACCCCGGCAGATCGGCGAGAATGAACGGGCCGAAGTCAAAGTAGTTCACCATGCGGGTTCTGCCCGGCTCTTTGGATACGCGGGCGAGCTTATTACGCCCGGCGAGCATATTTATAAAACTGCTTTTGCCGACGTTGGACTTCCCGCTTACCGCTATTATAGGTTTGTCCGTGTGGATAAACTGTGTTTTGCTTACCGCGCTGGTAAGATATGTCGCATCGGTTATTTTAAGCATATATGCCGCCCTTTTTATTTTTTAAAGCCCTATTATGGCGTTTTCGAACACAGTTTTTACCGTTGTTACGGGTATAAAGTTGAGTTCGTCAAGAACGTCTTTAGGCACTTCTTCAAGATCTTTCTGGTTGTCGCTTGGTATAATTACGTTTTTTACGCCCCTGCGGTATGCGGCGAGGGCCTTTTCTTTAAGCCCGCCGATAGGCAGAACGTTGCCTAACAGGGTAATTTCGCCCGTCATCGCTACGTCGCCGCGCACGGGTTTTTTTGTGAACGCCGAAAGTATGGCCGTCGCCATAGTTATGCCTGCGCTCGGCCCGTCTTTAGGCGTGGCGCCTTCGGGCACGTGGATGTGGATATCCGTCTTGTCAAAGACGTCGTCCTGTATGCCGTACTCTTCGGAATTGGAGCGGATATAGCTTATGGCCGCCCTGGCGCTCTCCTTCATTACGTCGCCGAGTTTGCCCGTAAGCTGTATGTCGCCCTTGCCCTTCATGGCCGATACTTCTATAGTGAGTGTGGTGCCGCCTACCGCCGTCCACGCGAGGCCCGTGGCCGCCCCTACCTCGTCCTCCTTAGGCTTGTCTTTATCCCTTGAATAACGCGCGGCGCCGAGGTATTCGTGTAAATTTTCCTTGGTTACCTCTTTTTCTACAGGCTCGTTCTGCGCGTATTTTACGGCCGCCTTGCGGCATATACCGTCTATGCGGCGTTCAAGGCTTCTTACGCCCGCCTCCATCGTATAGCCGTCTATCGCCGCCTGGATTGCCTCGTCGGTTATGGTTATATCGCCCTCTTTAAGGCCGTTGGCCTCCATCCTTTTAGGGATGAGATAGCGTTTAGCTATCTGGACCTTTTCTTCGCGGGTGTAGCCGCTTATCTCGATAAGCTCCATTCTGTCTAACAGCGGGGCGGGGATTGTATCCACGCTGTTGGCCGTGGTTATGAACAGAACCTTGCTTAAATCGTAGGGAACCTCTAAATACCTGTCGCGGAAAGTGGAATTCTGCGCGGGGTCCAATACCTCTAACAGGGCGCTGGCGGGGTCGCCGCGGAGGTCTGACGAAAGCTTGTCTATCTCGTCTAACAGGAACACGGGGTTGATTGTACCCGCGTTTTTGAGGCCGTAGATTATGCGTCCGGGCATAGAACCTATATACGTACGCCTGTGGCCCCTGATTTCGGCCTCGTCTTTAAGGCCGCCGAGGCTCATACGTACAAACTTGCGGCCTAAGGCGCGGGCTATGGACGTTGCTATAGACGTTTTGCCTACACCGGGAGGGCCTACAAAACAAAGTATAGGGGCGTTCATGCTCTGCGTGAGTTTTAACACGGCGAGGTATTCGGTTATACGCTCCTTTATCTTTTCCAGCCCGTAGTGGTCGGCGTTGAGTATGGCCACCGCGTCCTTCAATTCCTCGGTATCGGTGGTCTGTTCCGTCCAGGGGAGGTCTAAAATCCAGTCTATATAGTTGCGTATAACCGTGTATTCGGGCGAGGAAGAGGACATCTTGTCCATACGGGCGAGCTCTTTTAACGCCTTCTCCTCTACCTCCTGCGGCATATGCTTGGCCTTTACCTTGTCCTCTAAGGCGAGGCGTTCGTCCTCGTCGTCGCCGAGTTCGGCGTGAATGGCCTTGAGCTGTTCCCTGAGGTAATACTCCCTCTGGTTTTTGTCGATGCTCTGCCTTACGGCGGCGTTGATTTTCCGCTCGAGGCGGACAATTTCAAGTTCGTCGTTTAAGCACTTTTCTAACTTTCTCAGGCGTTCGGGGATGTATTCTTCCTCTAAAAGCTCCTGCTTTACGCTGTCCTGAACGTTTAAATAGTGCGAGGCGATGTTTATATATTCCTCTATGCCGCCGCAGCGGTCGAGTTTAGATATTGCGTCTTTGGAAAAATGCGTGTCGTTTACCGATATGTCGCGTACGATGTCCTTTGCCGTGCGGAAGTAAGCTTCCTCTAACGTAACGTCGCCGTGCACGGGCTTTATTTCGTCGGCTTCGGCTAAAAAACAATCCTCTTTGGCAAAGTTAAAGACTCTCGCCCTGTGCAACCCCTCGGCGAGAATGCGGATATTGTTGGACGGAAGGCGGGTTATCTGCTTTATTTTTATAACAGTGCCTACCGTGCAGATATCCTGTTCGGTAATTTCCTCTTTTGAAGAGTCGGGCTGCCTGCACGCTAAAAGCAGCATATCCGATTCCGAGGCGCGCTTAACGGCGGACAGGGATATAATCCTGCCCGCGTCGAAAGACACGGTGGTATCGGGGAACAATACCCTGCCGCGAAGGGGAATCACCGGTATGTTTTTATAGTTTTTCTGTGGCATATTTTACCTTAAAAGCAGAGGGAAAGTTTTTTACTCCCCCTCTGCAAAATTCTGAGCTGTAACTATGGCGGATTACGCCGATTTCTTGTAAATCAATATAGGCTCCGCCTTGCTGGTAACGCATTCAGGGGTGACAACCACCTCTTCAACGTTCTGTTCTGAGGGAAGGCGGTACATTACGGGGGTCATAAACCCTTCTATAATGGTACGCAATCCCCTCGCGCCCGTCTTTAAACGGATGGCGGTGTTGGCGATCTCCCTTACGGCTTCGTCCTGCACGGTGAGCTTTACGCCGTCTAAAGCGATAAGCTTCTGGTACTGCTTTATTATGGCGTTGCGCGGCTCGGTGAGTATGCTGACGAGGGCGTCTTCGTTGAGGGGGTGAAGACTTACGACTATAGGAACCCTGCCTACAAATTCGGGTATAAGGCCGTATTTTGTAAGATCCTGAGGTTTTACGTCGGAGAGCATCTCGTAAGAAACTTCGTTGTCGCCGAGTTTTATATTGCCGCCGAAGCCTAAGCTTGTGTTGTCAAGGCGTTTTTGCACTATTTTATCCAGGCCTACGAAGGCGCCGCCGCATATAAACAATATGTCGGTTGTGTCTATCCTGAGGCACTCCTGCTGAGGGTGCTTCCTTCCGCCCTGAGGGGGAACGTTTGCAACGGTGCTCTCTATAATTTTTAAGAGGGCCTGCTGCACGCCTTCGCCCGAAACGTCGCGGGTTATAGACACGTTTTCGCCTTTGCGGGCGATTTTATCTATTTCATCTATATAGATAATGCCCCTCTGAGCCCGTTCTATATTGTAGTCGGCGTTCTGGATTAGCTTTAAAAGTATATTTTCTACGTCTTCGCCTACGTAGCCCGCCTCGGTTAAGGTTGTGGCGTCGGTTGTGGCGAATGGCACGTTCAATATTTTGGCGAGCGTCCTCGCGAGAAGGGTCTTGCCGCAGCCCGTAGGGCCTAATAGAAGTATGTTGCTTTTTTCTATTTCTATTTCGTCGTTTTTAGACGAAGGGGTCGCCTGGTTGTTTATGCGTTTATAGTGGTTATACACGGCGACGGAGAGAACTTTTTTGGCCTCGTCCTGCCCTATGATGTATTTATCCAATTCTGCCTTTATTTCGGCAGGTTTTTTAAGAGGAACGGGCGTGAACCTATCGTCGCCGTCCTCGGCTATCATATCGTGGCTTATTTCTATACATTCGTCGCATATGCAGGCGTCGTGCTGCCCTACGATAAGCCTTCTTACCTGGTCTTCGGGTTTACCGCAGAACGAACAGAATTTTTTTTCTTTCATTTAAACCTCCCCGCACCTTAAAAAGGCACGCATATGTAGCGGACTCCGCCGACGACACTTTTTAAACGTTATTATTTTTTAATAACTAAAGCGCCGTCAAGCTGTGCCGTCCGCCCGTTCGGGCGAGATTGCCACGGGGTAATTCCCCCTCGCAATGACATAAAGGTTTCTGCCGTCGCTAATTTTTTCAGCGTTTTAAGAATACTTTATCTATAAGTCCGTATTCGAGGGCCTGCTGCGCCGTAAGATAATTATCCCTGTCGGTATCCTGCTCGATCTGCGCGAGGGGTTTGCCCGTGTTGGCAGATAAAATTTCGTTGAGCTTAGCCCTTGTACGCAAAATATGCTCGGCAGCGATTTTAATGTCGCTCGCCTGGCCCTGAGCCCCGCCTAAAGGCTGGTGGATCATAATTTCGCTGCTCGGAAGGGCGTAACGCTTGCCCTTTTGCCCGCTTGAAAGAAGGAATGCGCCCATAGAGGCCGCCATGCCTATACATATTGTAGACACGTCGCATTTTACGTAATTCATAGTGTCGTAAATGGCGAACCCTGCCGAAACCGAACCGCCGGGGCTGTTTATATAGAGGGAAATATCCTTGGAAGGATCTTTAGCTTCAAGGTAGATAAGCTGCGCCACTACGGTGTTTGCCGTAGCGTCGTCAATTTCGCCGCTCAAGAATATTATTCTGTCTTCTAAAAGGCGGCTGTAAATGTCGTAAGAACGTTCGCCCCGAGAGGTCTGTTCTACAATGTAGGGGACGAGAGCGTCCCTTTCGTTAATGATTTTACTCATTTATGCTCCTTGCGTTATAGCAAAATAAAAATTATTCGGTATAAAGCTCGTTGTTGGATTTAAGGAAGTCAAAGAGTTTTGTAACTATTATATCGCTTTCGATATATTCCGTCTGGCGGGGATCCATGCTCTTTTTGTATTCTTCCGCTGTTTTGCCTACAGATTCAGCCTGCTCGGCTATCTTGGCGTCTACCTCTTCGGGGGTAGCTTTTATCTGCTCGGTGCGGACAATCTTGTCTATAACAAGGGTAGACATAACCCTGGTTTTAGCCGAGCCTAAGAACTGAGCGCGGAATTCTTCCATAGAGGTATCCATATACTTGAGGTAATCTTCAAGCTTTAAGCCCTGGTACATAAGCCTGTAGGAAAAATCCTGCACGAGCTTATCTATCTCGCTCTCTAACATAGCCTGAGGGATTTCTGCCTTGGCGGTGTCGCATATGGCCTCTATTATGCTGTTTTCAGTCTCGTTCCTGCTGCGGTTTTCGGCCTGTTTTTCGAGCTTTTCGCGGCACTTGGCCTTATAAGCTTCAAGGCTTTCGGCGCCTGCGTTCTGCTTTACGAACTCATCGTCGATTTCGGGGTAAACCTTGCCCTTGATGCCCTTAAGGTTTATGGCGAACACGGCCGCCTTGCCTTTAAGGTCGTCAGCCTGGTAGTCGTCGGGGAAGTTTACGTTGATATCCCTCTTTTCGCCTAAAGCCATGCCGCAAACCTGATCTTCAAAGCCGGGGATAAACGCCCCGCTTCCAAGTTCAAGTTCGTAGTCTTCCGCAGAGCCGCCGGCGAACGCCACGCCGTCTACAGTGCCTACAAAGTCAATTATAACGGTATCCCCGCTCTGGCAGGGCCTGTCGGTAACGTCTACCGTTTCGGCTTTGCCCGCGGCAATCTTTTTAACTTCCTTTTCAACGTCTTCGTCGGTTACATTATACTCATAAGCTTTGATTTTTAAACCCTTATAGCTTCCGATTTCCACATCGGGCTTTACGGGAACGGTGGCTATAACCACCACGCCGTTGTCGTCCATGCTGTCTAAAGCGAGATCGGGGTCGCCTACCGCCGTAAAGGAATCTTTGCAGCTTTCTATAATGCCGGGATAGCTTGCAGAAAAGATAATGTTGAAGGCTTCGTCAAAGAATACGCCCTTGCCGTAGAAATTTTCAAGTACGGCCTTAGGGGCCTTGCCTTTTCTGAAACCGGGAACGGTATACTTGCCTCTCGTTTTGGCGTACGCCTTGTTTACAGCGTCGTTCCACTCTTCACTGTTGTATGTGATTGTTACCTTTACCGTGCTCTTTTCTGAAGGTTCTGTCTTGTAGTTCATCGTAAATAACTCCGTATAATATTTATTCTCGCTTTTAAGTACGCCGAGGCGGCGCCGCGAGCAAATTCTCCGTAATCACGCATAATCACGTATATTATAGTTTATCACAATACTTGAATTTTGCAAAGCATTTTAAAAGCAATTTGTAAGACTAATATAAAATATTTGATTTACTTTTTGCTTTTTATAGGGTATAATTTACCCGAAACTGTTTATTATAAGAGGAAATTTTATGCCGCAGGACGCTTTCACATTAAAACACGTAATAAAAGAGCTTGACGAGCTGCTCGCAGGCGGAAAAATTTCCCGTATAAACCAGCGCGAAAAAGACGGGCTTACATTCTTAATATACACCAAAAACTCGACGGTTAAACTTGAAATATCGGCCAACGCGCAAAATTGCCGCTTAAATATCGGCTCAAACGAAAAGCAGGCGCCCGCCGCGGCCCCTAATTTTTGCATGCTTTTAAGGAAGCATCTGCAGAACGCGCAGATATTAAAGGTGCGGCAGATAGGCTTTGAAAGGATAGCCGCCATCGATTTTTTGTGCGTCACCGAATTTGAACGGGCGGAAAGGACGCTTTACTGCGAAATCATGGGCAAGTACAGCAACGTTATCTTAACCGAAAACGGCGTTATTTTAGGGGCCCTGAAAACCTCGGGCATAGACGACGGAACGCACAGGCTGCTTCTTTCGGGGGCAAAATACAACCTGCCGCCCGCGCAGGACAAGGTAAATCCTCTGGATAAAGAGGAACTTGAAAAAGTCCTCTCCGAACGCGAGGGCGAACTCGCGAGGTTTATCTCGGCAAGGGTTTTAGGCGTATGCTACTCCACCGCGTTAGAGATGGAAAACGCCTTAGGCGAAAACCCTTCGGCCGAAGATATTTATAATTATATTGTAACTGACGACATTTCCCCCTGCGTCACCTATTCGAACGGCGTCCCGAACGACTTTAAAGTGAGAAGTTCTTCCCCCGACAAAAAGCTATATCCCTCCCTTTTAAAGGCTCAGGGCGAGTACTACCTTTACGTCACTAAAAAAAAGGAGTTTGAGGACAAAAAGAGAAAGCTTGACGGCGTATTGCGTTCGGCCGAAAAGAAGTGCGGCAAACGGCTGGAAATTATATCTTCCCGCAGGCAGGACTGCGAAGATATGGACACATTAAAACTTAAGGGCGAGCTGATTACCGCCAATATATACGCGATCGAACGGGGCATGGACAGCTTTAAGGCGGTAAATTATTACCTTGAAAACTGCCCCGAGATAACCATAGCTTTAGACAGGCAGCTAACGCCTTCGCAGAACGCGCAGAAGTACTATAAAAGGTACGCAAAATTAAAACGCACCGTCGCCGCTCTGGACGTTCAGGAGGCTGAGGCCGAAAGGGAAAAAGATTACCTTGCGAGCATACGCTGCCACCTTGACGGGGCGGACGATATAGCCGACTTTGAGGGCATAGAGACGGAACTTTCCGCGGCGGGACTTATAAAAACCGCCGACGGCAAAAACAAGAAGAAAAAGCAGGAAGACGAGCCCGTATACAGAAAGTTTTTGTATAACGGCTTTACGATAATCGCGGGGCGGAACAATTTGCAGAACGAAAGGCTTACCAAAAGCCTTAAAGAGAGCGATTTGTGGCTGCACACGCAGAAGTACCACTCCTCTCACGTGGCGATACTCTCTGACGGAAGGCCGATCCCCGACGACGTTATAAAGGTCGCCGCGGAGATATGCGGGTACTACTCCGAAGCGAGGCAAAGCGGAAAGGTTCCCGTGGACTACACTTTAAAAAAATACGTAAAGAAGCCTAACGCCTCTAAGGCGGGCTTTGTAACCTACACTGAATACAAGACGGCGGTGGCCGAACCGAACGCTCACGCCGAATTAAAGGACTGATATGAGCAAAAAGAAGCATTTACCCGAACCTATAGAAAAAGAACCCGTAACCACAAAAGCGTATATATACGCGGGCATAGAATGCGAGGCGCTCGGAGCCGAGTTATACGGAAATATGATTACCGATATAAAAATCTACGGACTTATAACCGGCATTGTGTTTGAAATCGCGGGGTTAGGTTTCTGCCGCACGCAGAAAAACAAAAACCCCGTAAAATTCGGAAAGTACGTGAATATCGCAGGATATATTCTGCTTATCGCGGGCGTAGTCTTTATGATTGCCGGCGTCATTTACGGCGCTTTGAACTAAATTTTTTAATTAAGACGGCGCCAAGCCGCCTTTTTTTGTATAAAAAACCTTTTTCGGCGTCAAAATTATAATAATGGACGCATTGTATACAGCAGTATTCGAAAAAATCTTATCCTCTTGCGGCGGCGGAGGGTACGCCATTATAGACATAGGCGAATTTTTTGACGCCATACCCGACGGCGGACGCAAAGCCATTGGCGAAATAGAGGCCGCCTTAAAATACCTGCAAAAGTCGGGCTGCATAGACATTAAATACGCGAGGGGCGACGTGTACTGCGTATGCGTCCTTAAAGACAGTCTGCCGGAGGAGCCCGAGACTAAAAAGCAGACGGCCGCCGTTTTAGAACCGAAAGAGAAACCGGACAAAAAATGTCTTGTTTTGTACTCCCTCTGCTCCTTTTTAGGCGGGGCGGCAGGCAGCTTAGCAGCGTGCCTTATCGCGGCGGCGCTGTAATATGTTAGGAAGACAGGAAACCGAGATTATGAACGCCGTATACGAGCTTTGCGACGGCGCCGACAGTTGCCTTGTTTCGGGGGCGGACATACTTTCGCTTGTGCCGAGAAAGTCTAAATGCAACAAAGACACGCTTGACGAACTGCTGTTCGCCCTGCACTGCGACGGGTATTTTGACGTGATAACATCCGAACGCAAGGGCGAAAAGATGTACGTAATTACCCTTAAAGAGAGCGGCTTCGCCTTTAAACGCAACGAAAAACAGCGGCAGCGCGACGTAGGCT
>JAJPXK010000084.1 GCA_021205485.1 Clostridia bacterium
TTGATTCGCGGATTACGTTTACCTTTATCTGCCCGGGATATTCAAGCTCTGCCTCTATCTTCTTTGCGATATCTCTCGCAAGGAACTGAGCCTGAGCGTCGTCTATCTGTTCGGGTTTTACCATTACGCGGACTTCGCGTCCCGCCTGTATGGCGTAGCACTTGTCTACACCGCTGAAACCGGACGCAATTTCTTCAAGTTTTTCAAGACGTTTTACGTAGTTTGTAACCGTTTCGCGCCTTGCTCCGGGCCTTGCGCCCGATATGCCGTCGGCCGCGGCGACCAGTACAGCCTCTACCGTCTTAGGTTCTACATCGCCGTGGTGAGCCGCTATAGCGTTTACTACGGCGTTGCTCTCTTTATATTTCTTAGCGAGATCGGCGCCAAGCTGCACGTGAGTGCCTTCCTGCTCATGGTCTACCGCTTTGCCTATATCGTGCAAAAGGCCTGCACGTTTGGCAAGATTTACGTCAAGGCCAAGCTCCTGAGCCATCAGGCCTGCCAACAGGGCTACTTCTATAGAGTGTTTGTATACGTTCTGGCCGTAACTTGTTCTGTATTTAAGCCTGCCGATTAATTTTATAAGCTCGGGGTGAAGCCCGAAAATTCCAACTTCAAACATCGCGCTTTCGCCCGAAGCTTTAACTTCGGCGTCAAGCTCTTTACGCACTTTTTCAACAGTTTCTTCAATTCTCGCGGGGTGTATTCTTCCGTCGGCTATAAGTCTTTCAAGCGAAAGCCTTGCCACTTCCCTTCTTAAAGGGTCAAATCCTGAAAGGATTACAACTTCGGGCGTATCGTCTATTACAAACTCAATGCCCGTCGCGTTTTCCAACGCCCTGATATTTCTGCCCTCTCGTCCAATTATTCTCGCCTTCATATCGTCGCTCGGAAGAGATACGGTTGACACTGTGTTTTCTGCCGTATGGTCTGCCGCGCAACGCTGTATTGCAAGCGCCACTATCTTTTTCGCTTCGTTGTTAGCCTCATCTTTCGCGTGCTGTTCGATATTTCTGACCTGAAGCGCTACGTCGTGGCGGACGTCGTCTAAAATTTCTTCGGATAAAAGTTTTTTAGCCTCCTCTTTGGTAAGCTGAGCAACCTTTTCAAGTTCCTGTACCATAAGTTCGTGCTGGTGGTTAACTTTATCCTGAGTCTTTTTGATTTCCTGCTCTTTTGCGGCAAGATCTTTCTTTTGCTGTTCCAACGCGTCGCTGCGTTTTGTCAAAGCGTCTTCCTTTTTGTCGAGAGAATCTTCTTTTTGAGTAATCCTCTGTTCCTGTTTGGCAAGTTCCGCCTTCTTTTCTTTAGTTTCGCGTTCGAAATCGTTTCTTAACTTAAGCTCCTGTTCCTTTGCCTCTAATATAGCCTCTTTTTTTAAAGCTTTACATTCGGTCTGAGCGTCGGCAACCATCTTTTTAGCACGTTCTTCAGCGTCGCCGAGTTCTTTGTTTGCCTTGTCTACCTTAGCTTTGAACTTAGTATACAAGACGAATACTATTATAGCAGCGGCAGCAAAAATTACTGCAAGAATAATTGCGACAATCATTCCTATAAGCTGACCGCTTGCAAGAAACAGGGAGCCAATGCTGAGTAAATTCATATTAGCCTCCTGAGATAAAAGATTGTAAATATATACAAAGCCCGAAATTATCGGGTAAAGTTATATCCATTAATTATTTTACTACATATTTATTACAAAGTCAATTTTATAAACAAAAGATATAGTCAATTTGTAAAAAAATAAAGGCGGATATTTCCGCCTTGGATTTATTTTATATCGTCAAGCCAGTCAACCGGGGATACGTCGGACGGCATACGCCAGTCGCTTCGGGGCGAAAGCGTAACCGAACCTACCTTTACGCCGTCGGGTATGCACGAACGTTTGAACTGCTGAGCAAAAAATCTCCTGTAAAAATTTTTCAGCCACTTATCTATCTCTTCAAAAGAAAAGTCTCCCTCAAAAGTTTTATGAGCGATATACCTCACCTTTTCGGGCGTAAAGCCCCAGCGCACGCTGTAATACAAAAAGAAGTCGTGCAGAATATAGGGCCCTACTATATCTTCCGTCTTTTGAGATATCTTGCCGCTTTTATCGGGAGGCAGAAGCTCGGGGCTTATATCGGTATTGAGTATCGCCGTTAAAACCTCTTCCGTCTTTCCGCCGAGTTTCTGAGCCTCGTGGCGGATAAGATGCTGCACAAGCGTTTTAGGTACAGAACTGTTTACGGCGTACATAGACATATGGTCGCCGTTATACGTAGCCCAGCCTAAGGCGAGCTCGCTCAAGTCGCCCGTGCCTATTACCATACCGCCCGTCTTATTGGCGGTATCCATAAGTATCATAGTCCGCATACGGGCCTGAGAATTTTCGTATGTTACGTCTAAAACTTCAGAATCATGCCCGATATCCTTGAAATGCTGAAGGACAGACGGCGAAATATCCACCTTTTTAAAGGTGGCCCCTACCGCTTCTATAAGATTTACCGAACTCGTTAAGGTCTTACCCGTAGTGCCAAAGCCGGGCATAGTTATGGCGATGATATCCTTTCTGTCTTTTTTAAGCGTATCGAACGCCCTGCAAGTTACCAAAAGGGCCAGAGCCGAGTCAAGCCCGCCTGAAATTCCTATTACGGCTGTACGGGCATTGGTGTGTTTCAATCTTTTTACAAGCCCCTGCGACTGCAAAGAAAGGATGAGCTCGGTCCTTTCGGAAAGGCTCTTGCCGTCGGCTGGAACAAATGGCTGTTTAGGGAAAGTTCTGTCTATATCGCCTTCAGGAATATCGGCGGTAAACTTTACCCTTTCATAGCCCGAGACATCTGCGCCTGAAAAGAAGGTATTGGAGCATCTTCTGCGTTCGCCTTCAAGTTTGTCTGCGTCTATATCGGCGTAGATAAGGCCGTTTTTAAACAGCTCGCTCTCTGCAAGGACAGTACCGTTTTCGCAGATAAGGTTATGCCCCGCGAAAACCATATCGGTTGTGCTTTCGCCGTCGCCCGCGTCGCTGTATACGTAGCCGCATAAAAGCTTTGCCGACTGCATTTTTACAAGGTCGCGCCTGTATTCGGCCTTGCCTGCGATTTCGTCGGAGCAAGAGAGATTTACAATTATATTCGCCCCCGCCGCGGCGTGTTTTATTGAAGGGGAACAGGGAATCCACAGATCTTCGCATATCTCCGCGGCGACGGTAAATAACTTTTCGCCGCTGTGTTCAAAGATAATTTGCGTGCCGAAAACAACCTGCTCGCCGTTTATATCTATCGTTGAATTTTTATCCTCTGCGGGAGTAAAATGCCTGCTTTCGTAAAATTCGCCGTACGTAGGAAGGTAAGTTTTAGGCACTACCCCTATCACCTTGCCGCCGTTTATGGCTACCGCGCAGTTATAAAGCCTGCCGTTTTTTTCTAACGGGGCCCCTACAAAAATCAGCGAATTATTATTTTTAAGCTTTTCGCAGAGATACGATATTGCGTCAAGTACCTTTTCAAGCAAAATTCTCTGGTTAAAAAGGTCGCCGCAGGTATAGCCGCAGACGCAAAGCTCAGGAAAAACTATAACCTGAGCCCCGTTTTTTGCGGCTTCTTCGGCAGATTTTATTATTGAATTGGCATTAAACAGCGTGTCGGCCACTTTTATTTCGCAAGTAGCCGAACATACCTTTATAAAACCGTGACGGATCAAGCCTTTTTCTCCTGCATTTCTTTAAACGCGTCCCTTATAGCGACTTCGATTTCCAGGCTGAATTCTTCGTTCGCCGCCAGGTAGTCGCGGAGTTTTTCTCTGCCCTGAGCAATTTTTTCATCTTTATAGCTGAACCACGAGCCGCTTTTCTGGAATACGCCGAAGTCCACGCCGAGATCTATAAGGCAGCCTTCGCGGGAAATTCCTTTGCCGTAGATAATATCAAATTCAGCCACTTTAAACGGGGGCGCAACTTTATTTTTTACAACTTTGCACTTTGTTCTGTTGCCTATAATTTCGCCGTCGTTCTTTAAAGCGTCGGCCTTCCTTATATCAAGGCGTACGGAAGCGAAATACTTAAGCGCCTTGCCGCCGGGCGTAGTTTCGGGATTGCCGAACATAATGCCAACCTTTTCGCGAAGCTGGTTGATAAATATGACGCAGGTTTTTGAACGGCTTGTTATAGCCGTAAGTTTACGAAGAGCCTGCGACATAAGCCTTGCGAGAAGACCTACGTGCGTGTCGCCCATGTCACCCTCGATTTCTGCCTTAGGGGTAAGGGCTGCAACCGAGTCAACGACAATTACGTCTACGGCGCTTGAGCGGACGAGCGACTCGCATATATCCAAAGCCTGTTCGCCTGTGTCGGGCTGAGAAACGTAAAGTTCGTCGGTATTTACGCCTAAATTTTTGGCGTAAACGGCGTCCAGCGCGTGTTCTGCGTCTATAAACGCGGCGATGCCTCCCCTCTTCTGAGCTTCGGCGATAATATGGAGGGCTACGGTAGTTTTGCCCGAGGATTCAGGCCCGTAAATTTCCATTATTCTTCCGCGGGGCACGCCGCCGACGCCTAAAGCAAGATCAAGCGAAAGGCAGCCTGTAGGTATTACCTCTAAATCGGTGTTGACGTTTACATCGCCAAGCTTCATTATAGCGCCCTTTCCGTACTGCTTTTCTATCATAGAAACCATAGAATTAAGCGCCCTTTGTTTTTCTTCGTTCATTATCTTCTCCTGAATTTATTTTATATGTTTATACGCAAGAAACAGCGCGTGATTTATAGCCGTATTGGTTATAGTCTGCCTGTCCCCCTTAAATACAAATCGGTTAACCGATGTACTCTCTTTTGTGGCTACCGCTATATAGCATAGCCCGACGGGCTTATTGGAGTTATCCGATTTAGGCCCCGCGATGCCCGTAGTGGATATCGCGACGTCGCAGTTGCCCTGAGAAATCAGCCCTTCCGCCATCTCTTTGGCCGTTTCGGCAGAGACGGCCCCGTTTGATTTTATCGTGAGCTCGTCTACGCCGAGGCGGAACATTTTAGATTCGTTCGCGTAAGTATTCAGCCCTTCGAAGTACACTTCGCTTACGCCGGGGACTTCTACAAGCTTTTGCCCTACGCCGCCGCCCGTAAACGATTCTGCGACGCAGATTTTCATCCGCCTTAATTTTAAAAGCTGGTACAGCCTCTGCGCGAGCGAGATATCCTCCAGGGCGTACACATACTTATCGAGGGCCTTCATAAAAATACGCACTGCGTCGTCGAGAAGCATCTTAGGTTCGTCGCCCGAATATACAATCTCTATCGTGCAGTCGCCGTATTCGTTGTACACGTTGCAGTTAAGCCCTTTATATGCGGCTTTGGCCTCTTCAACAGCCGCTAAAATGTCCTTTTCGGGGGCCCCTACTGCCTTTATATAGCTTCTGCCGTACCTCAAGCCGTATTTTTTGCCGATATATCCGGTAACATCGTCGTAGCTTATCGCGTTGACGGCATCGTAAAACCTTAAAAATACGAGTTTATTGCCGCATTCAAGCATTTTTGCCATATCGAAACGGGCAGAATAGAGTTTTTCAAGGTAATCCTTTAAAGTATTCTCCATACTGGCGGGGCAAATGACAACGGCGTTATCAAAGCAATCGAAACAATCCCTTAGCTGTATAGAAATTTCCTTGGAACAGTCGTAGCCTATTACGGCGATTTTGTCAAAGTAAAACCCCGCAGAAGCGAACGCCTTGACGCACGGCGAATATAAATCATTGGAAAGTTTTTTATTTTTTAATACAACAAGGCAGTTTTTCATTATTTTTTGAGTACTTCGATATTTTTTACTATATAATTTATGCCCGATAAAATGGTAAGTATTATGGCTATGGCGAATACTGCGAGGCCTACATAATTTACAATGACGCCCGCTATATGATCGGTAAGCTCTGCGATACCCGCCGAGCCTAAAAGCACGCCTACGCTTATATCCTGGAACGTAGTTTTGTACTTGCCGAGCTTATCGGCGGCGATAACCACGCCCGCGTCGGCGGCGACCGTACGGAAGCCGCTTACGATAATCTCCCTGCCTAATATAACGGCTACCCCGCAACCTGCGACAATTACAGTCCAGTTCCCTAAATTTCCGCCCGCCGTAAATACTTCGGGGCGGGTCAAAAGGACGATAAACGACGTGGCCACAAGCACTTTGTCGGCTATAGGGTCTAAAAATTTACCTAAATTTGTCACAAGATGGTATTTTCTTGCAATTTTGCCGTCAAAAAGGTCGGTAAGCGACGCGATAATAAATACCGCGAGGGAAACAAAGTAATGCCCGGGGAAGGGGAGATAAAAAAACAATACAAAAAACGGTATCATCACCATGCGGCTTATAGTAAGCTTGTTAGGAAGGTTTAAAACTCCCCCCTTGCCTGCCGCAAACTTATAGCCCTTTGTATTTTTTATATCCTGTTCCTCTTCGGGTTTTTCTTCGATATCGTTCATAAAGAATAATCCTCCGTTCTGCCGTACAGGTCGTAACTGTCGGCTGAAGTTATGTATACGTCGTAAAACTCGCCCTGTACGGCGTCGTTAGCGTTAAAATAAACCTTTCCGTCAATATCGGGGGCGCTGAAGTACGCCCTGCCTTCAAAACAATTTTTATCGTAATTTATCCCGTCGCACAATACGCGGATAGTTTTGCCGATAAAGCCGCTTAAAAATTTACCCGATACTTCCTTCTGAGCAGAGTAAAGATTTTTTACGCGTCTGCGTTTTACAGCGTAAGGAACCTGACCTTTAAGCCTGTACGCAGGGGTATCTTTTTCCCTCGAATAGGCAAAAAAGCCGCAATTTGTAAGCTTGGCCTCTTTGATAAAGCTTTTAAGCGCCTCGCTCTCCTCCTCGGTTTCGGTAGGAAAACCGCAGATGAACGTAGAACGTATCGCTATATCTGGAATTTCCGAGCGAAGCTTTGAAATAAGACTTAAATAAGATTGCCTTGTTCCCTTTCTGTTCATAAGCCTGAGTATTCTGTCTTCGCTGTGCTGGAAGGGAATATCGAGGTATTTTATTATCTTTTTATTGTTTTTTATCTCAGCTATAAGGCTGTCGTCTATCATCTCGGGATAACAGTACAATAATCTTACGCTTTTAATGTTGTCAAGCATTGTCAGCTTTTGCAAAATTTCACAGAGTTTTTTTTCGCCGTAAAGGTCAATGCCGTACCTTGTAACATCCTGCGCCACAAGTATAAGCTCAGAAATTTCGCCAAGGCTTTCGGCTTCTGTCGCAAGCTGTTCTAAAGGGTAACTGAAATACTTGCCCCTGATCTTAGGTATAAGGCAATATGTGCAATGGTTGTCGCAGCCGTCGGCAATTTTTAAATATGCGTAATGGCACGGCGTTGTGACTACCCTGCCTGAAGAAAAGCTGTTGCTCCCTTTGCCTACAAAGTTTGCCCTGCCGTAAGAGTAAGCTGTCTCTAAGGCGTCGAAAAACTTATCGTAATCGTAAGCGCCTAAAAACACGTCCGCCTCGGTAAGTTCGTCGGCAATTTCGCCTATAAACTTCTGAGGAAGGCACCCCGTTACAACTATCTTTTCAAGACAGCCGTTTTTGTATGCGGCGTACTCTATAATAGTTTCTATAGCTTCCTTACGGGATTGCTCTAAAAAAGAGCAGGTATTTATTATAAGAATATTTACTTTTTCAATATCGTCGGTAACGGCATAGCCGCGGGACCTGATGTCTGCAAGCAGTTTTTCGGCGTCCACGCGGTTTTTGTCGCAGCCGAGGGATATAAGCCCGAAAGTTTTATTTGAAAAATCAGTCATCTACATCCCCGTATGTATTTATAAATTCGTCGTGAGACAACAAAACTTTACGGGAATTAGGCCCCTCTCCCTTAGTTATGTAATTCATATTTTCCATCCAGTCTATAATTTTGCAGGCCTTCATATAACCGATAGGGAAACGCCTTTGCAACATAGAAACGGAGGCCTTATTGCTCTCTACGCAGTATTTTAACGCGCGAAGGTAAACCTCGTCGATTTTAGTTTCGTCAGAATCAAAGCTGCCGCCCTCGCTTAAAGAAGCAGAAGCTTCGGGCTCCTCAACTTTGTTGATAAAGTCTGATACGCTCTGATCGAAGTAAGTTTCGTTGTTGGCCTTTATAAAGTCGGTGACTTTTTGCACTTCGTGAGAATCTACAAAACAGCCCTGTATACGGGTAAGATCCGTCTTGTCGGGCGAACGGAAATACATATCGCCGGCGCCGAGCAGTTTTTCGGCTCCGCCTCGGTCAAAAATGACCTGAGAATCGCCGATAGAGCCTACCTTAAAGCCTATACGCGTAGGCAGGTTGGATTTAATTAGGCCGGTAATGCAGTCTACCGAAGGGCGCTGCGTCGCAAGTATAAGGTGAATGCCGCAGGCGCGGGCCTTTTGCACGAGCTTTATAATCCTGCTTTCGATATCCTTTTTAGCCTGAAGCATGAGGTCGCCGAACTCGTCAAGAATAATTACGATTTTAGGCAACTTTTCTACTCCGTCCTCTAAATGGCTGTTGTATTCGTCAAGGTTCTTTGTGGCAACCTTTACGCCGCCCTTAGCGTTTATGCCCGATTCGGTCATATCCTTAAACAGGGAATAACGGCGTTCCATCTCTTTGCAGGCCCAGTTCAAAGCTTTTATGGCCTTATCCACGTCGTAGATAATTTCGTTTATCATAAGATGAGGAAGTTTGTCATAACTTATAAACTCAACCTGTTTAGGGTCGACAAGTATAAGACGAAGTTCCTCTGGCCCGTATTTATACAAAAGGCTGATAAGAAGGGCGCTTAAGCATATACTTTTACCGCTGCCCGTGGTACCTGCAACAAGAAGGTGAGGCATCTTTGTTATATCGGGGCAAACGGGAACGCCTTCAACGTTTTTGCCTAAGCCAAAGGTGAGCGACGTACTCTTGCTGTTGATAAACGCGGGCGACGTGAGCATAGATTTTAAACCTATGGTGGTACGCTGAGTATTAGGCACCTCTATAGATAAGGCGCCCTTCGCAAAGTTCAGGTAGGCGTTTACGTTGTCCTTCTTAAGCGCCATAGCTATAGCTTCCCTGTATTGCAGCGATTTTTTAATGTTGGTTTTATCTAAAATTATTACGTCGTAACGCGTAATCGCGGGACCTATAACGACATTGGAAATTTCGCTGCCGATATGGAAGTTTTTAAGCGTTTCTACTATAATAACCTTATTATCCTCTACCTCCGCGGTGTTGGCGCTGCCGTATTCGGGATAATCGTCTAAAAGGTCAAGACTCGGGCGGACGTACTTTTTCCATACGTGAGGGGGCGGAGGCGGCGCGGGCTCCTCTTTCTTTTCTTCAACTTTTTCCGGAGTGCGGGTTACTTACTGCCTTCTTGTAAGATTATCGTTCAATACAGGACGGCTTACGGGAGGTTCTTCAATTTCGTCGGGTTCATTTTCCTCGTCTTCGGGTTGGCTGTCGAATAAGTTGGCCCTGCTGCGATCCCTGCCGACATCCATCCTGTCTCTGCCGCCGAAAAGGTCAGAATTATTGCGTTCTGCCCTGTTTTCGGGTTCTTCGCTCTTTTCTTCTGGCTCGGAACTGTCGCCGAAAAGCCTATCCCCTCTCACTCTCGGGCTTTCGCCCCTGCCGCCGAACAGATCGGAACTTTCGCCTCTTTCCGCGCCGCGCAGCGACGATCTGCCCTGATCGACAGAATTGTTCTCCTCGTTCAGGCGGGAATTTTCTGAGCTGAAAAGAGTAAACAGACTGCTTGAGCCGTCATTTCTGCCTGCAGTATTTTCATCCCTCGACAAATTCAACGAACTATCGCGGGAACGGTCGTTTACATTATCTTCCGTCTGGCTGTCTTCAAATCCCGTAAAACGGCGTTCGCCGAAACCCGCCTGCTGTCTTGAACCAAACTCGTCAGACCTGCCGTTTTGCAAATTGTCGTTATCGCGAACGGGAGGTTCGCGGAACGCGTCGCCACGCCCCGACGGGAATATATCTTCCGAAGTTTCATCCTCCGCTGGTTGACGGGTAAAGACATCGCTATTGTCTTCCGCAAAAGAATCAGTCTGCGGATTATCGTTAAAATCTTCCTCGTAATAGGGCTGGTCGTCCTGTACTTCCCTTTCGTCCTCAGTAAAGGGGCTTACCTCGTAAGGGTTTCTGCTTTCCGACTGGTCGTCAGCGTTCGACTGAGGCGACGTATACGCCCCCGTGTCGGCGGGCGTGAAATCTTCAAGCTTGTCTGTAGGTTCGTCGCCATAATAAACGCTGTTAGGTATGCCGGTAGGCTGTTCTTCAACGCTCTGCCTGTACGCCTCGGAATAAGTAGGCTGTATGCTCGCGCCCGACGTCTTTTTGCCGTCAGAAAAGCCCTTCAGGTAGTCGTCTGAATTGCTTATAGGATGATTAAAGTAAGAATTTTCGTCAAAAATGCCGTTTCTTCTGTAATTTTCAGCGTCAAATTCGCCGTTGTCGAACAGAATTTTACGGCCCATGGTCTTGTAGTCAATCTCTTCCTGTTCCTGTACGGGCTCTTCCGCCGCACCGAAAACCTGCTGCATAGGCGAAGGCGCCTGGTATTGCTGCTGAGGATAGAACTGATCAGAAACGACCTGCCCGCCGTAACTTTGGTTATCGCCGTAGTAAGGCTGTTCTCCGTTATAAACTTGTTGACCGTCGTTATATATCTGGCCGCTATAATCTGGCTGCGCGCCGTAAGCGGGCTGCCCGTTATAGACGGGCTGACTGTTATTTGCCGAAACCTGTTCGGCAGAACTTACCGCCGTTTCCCTTATCTGCCTGCCGCGTTTTTCATCTGCCGCGGGAACATTTTCGCCGCTCTTCTTTTTGAAGTAATGCTTACGCACGGACATTACGGAAAGATACCCGAAAAGCACGGTAAGAAGCGAAAATATTATGTAGGCGCCTACAAACTTGGTAACTTTAACAACGGGATAAACAATAAGCGAAGAAATTACGCCGCCGAACGTGTAGCCCGACCAGCCGCTTTCGGCCGATGTATAGCACGCGGCTATGTATGTACCGTCAAACGTAAAATTACGCGTAGTAACCGTATGAAAGAGCAAAAACAAACTTAAAATGGTAAGCGAACACCATAAAGCGGGTTGCCATTTTATTTTAATCTTCTTTTCGAACGCGAGCCATTCCCCGAGGTACGCCAAAAGAGCCACGACAAAATAGCAGCCGTAGCCGAAAGTACCGTACATAAACGTACATATCGCCCCGCCGAATCCCGCGAATACCGCTCTGTGCGACAACAACGCCACCAGAACTATCGCGCAGAACAACAGGATCGTCATGCCTAACGTTTCTCTTGTAAATATAAGTGAATCTTTATTTTTATTGTCCTTGTTTTTCAATTTCGACTCCGACAGATATACATATTACGCTTTTTCCCCTTTAGGGGAAAACACTTTAC
>JAJPXK010000107.1 GCA_021205485.1 Clostridia bacterium
AATTTAATCTATATTATATTTAAACCACGAAAGCGGCCCCGCCATATATAGTTTGCATAAACACATTGTCAAAAGTATGTATACGCCCTGACAAGCTTGTTGGCGGAGGGGTAAATACCTCAATATGTATTTTTTGAGGCCGCCGTAAACAACTATAATGTGACTAACCACAATCATTCCCGATCTCATATAACAGTACAATGACGTGCCTTCCCCGCTGCAACAGCGGCGGGGGTACGGCATTGTCATTTTTAAGGGATGAGGAGAGAATGACAGTAAAAACCCCTCAGACGGCTAACGCCGCCAGCTCTACTGTGTATGCTGCACTACCTTAATAGGGGAGCCTTGACGGTATTAAGTAAAACACCAACAAAAGAGAACAGAGTAAAGAGTAAAAAAGAGAATGGAAAAGAAAGACGTTAAAAAGGGAATTTTAAATTTAGGCAAAAAATTCATATTCCTTTTGGTCATCGTGGCGATAATAACGGTCGGCGCGACTTTTGCTCGTTACACAACTTCTCAAACCGGCAGCGCCACGTCTACGATAAGTTATTTCGGCTGTTCTTACACCATAGACGAGATTTCCTCTTACGCTTTCACCAACGCAACCTGGCCTACACCACAATCGGGCGAGTCTGGCTTCAATACCCCGCAGAGCATAAAATTTACCGCCAACAACTATACCACAGACGACAGCGGAGCAAAAACAGTAACCGACGTAGACGTGCAGTCGGTATTCCGTTTTACTTTGCCGTACGCGCTGTTAAGCGACATAGCAATTCAGCTCGTTCAGGTAGACGGCAGCGGCGTAGAAACTGCGATAACCCCTCAGTACGATATACCGGCATTGATAGCAGATTTATCGGGCAGTTACGATACTTCCGATACAAATTATAAAAAAATAACCAACGGCATTACCGAACGCACTCTTACAATTTCAAAATCCACCGATACGGGCGGCAATTTAACTTCGCTTTCGGCGACTTATACCGATTCTATAACATATTCAGGCGGAACTACCGAGGATTTTACCACAACGGTAGAGCTTACAAAAACCTCTGCGGTGGACAATGTTAAATTCGGCTACACCAGGTCGAGGACGGAAGACTATACGGCGGATACCTCCAAGGAGTTTTACGCCCCCGAGCTTATGGTTGAATGTTCTACTGCAGACAGCAGTTTGCAGACGCTTATGACCGAATGGTATATAGATATTACCGTTCCGTCAATGTATTTGGAGACGGGCGACGAGCAGTCGGCCACGTTTATGTTCTATTTTACGCCGCTCACCAAGCAGGACTATGACGCAAGCTACGATTATACAAGCAACGCTATGTATTACGGCGGTAGCACAAATGTTAGTAATCATGCGGGAAGTATTCAGCTTGCCGTTGGCAGCGCCGCATATACATTTTCAAATTTAACGGTTGAAAGTATAAGCTTTAACGTAAACGACGTAAATATTTATTCTTCGGCGGATTGCAACGATGCTTCGCCGTCTACGGCGACGGTGAGGGTGGTAAGGTCGGGTTCAACAGGCAGTTTTACCTATGACTATTATTACTATGATTCCGATTCGCAAAGCTACACGGCGTTTACTCTATCAAGCGGCGATGTATATTCGGCAACAGTAACAAAAACCGACGGCAGTATAACAACTACCAATACATACTACATCAACACGGCGGAAGCGGTAAACGCGGGTACGTCTTATACTTATACTGATAGTAGCTGCACCACAGGTGAAACTGCTGCTACCGTAAAGGTTATAAAGACGAGTTCGGGCTACGATTATTACGTGTACGATTCCTCGGCAGAAAGTTTTGTACAGTTTACTCTATATAGCGGCAATGTATATTCAGGAACTATTAACGGCGGCACTGTTTATATAAACCTTGATGAGGCCAATCTTGCGGCGATAATCAGCGGTTGCACAGCCAATATTAACGACCCTACAAGAAGTTACGACGGCATGGCCGTGTATTCGATATACGACACGGCTGACGGCTCAAGCGAAGTCGCCTCGATATACTACAACACGTACGCGCAGGTGTACTTTGTACAGATGTCAGAAAGCTCTTAAGCCGCCGCTGGCGAATAACCTGGCTTTCCGCGAGCCGCTGACGTTATCTGCACCATATTATAGAACTTTTTATAATGCGGTGTGCAGAGTGTCGCTTCGCTCGCATGCGAGATTCTTCGACTGCGTGCTACGCACTCCGTTTTGCACCATATAATCTGAAACCTTTTACAATTTTTGCACCATATAATCTGAAACCTTTTACAATAAGGAGTGCAAAGTTTCGGGCTAACGCCCTCACGCAGAATGACAGAAAAACGCTTCCCCTAATAGGGGAGCCTTAAAGACGGCCGAAAAGCAAACGTCGTCCTGAGCGAAGTCGAAGGACCTCGCCCGAACGGGCGGCCCGCATAGCGGGACGGCCGAAAAGTTGTTTAAAATAATAACGTTTATTATAGAAAATATACCACAATAGAGCTTTCCCCTTGAGGGGAAAGTACCCTGAAAGGGGGAATGAGGTGTTATTATAATATTTCCACCTCATCCACCGCAAGCGGTCCCCGTCTCAAAAGCGGTAAGGGCAACCGCTTTTTCGGTCACCGCAAACGCCTTTCACAATGCGTTTGCTCATCTCGGTACGCACAAACAGTGTACTACACTGTTTGTAGAACTGCATACCTCGTCCCTCAAGGGGAAGGCTAAAATACCACCAAATACCAACAAAACCAAAATTCTCTAAAGGAGGGGTATAAAAATGTTAAGCAAAGTCCGTATGATTTTTATATTATTATTGACGCTTGTGCTGGCAACCTCGCTCGCGGCGATTTCCGTCACAGGGGCAAGGTATGTCTCTTACCCCTCGCCTTCAAACGAAAGCGCCCTTACGGGCGATTCTGACTATTCGCTCTCTTACCAGCTAAGGATATACAACGTAGACCAGCTTATAGCCGCCATAGCCAACGGCTATTCCAACATTATTATAGACGAAAGCGTCGCCAATCCTCTGTTTGTCTCGGGCGAGGAGATGGAGGTTACAAGCAACCTCATCCTCGATTTAAACGGCCACGAAATACAGCGTAACGACCGCGACCCTATGCTTAACGTTACGGCGGGCGTACAGCTTACCATAATAGATTCTTCAACCGAGCAGAACGGCTCGCTGTACAACCCCGTAGGCAGCGTTCTCAATATAGATGGCGGCGTTTTAACCACGCTTGCGGGCAATTACGAAAGCGGCCCCCGTAAAAACGAGTATTTGTCTAACTATTCAGTGAATAACTGTGTAAACAGCGGCGTAACAGGCAGCGAGGGTACTTATAAGGGCGGCGTTATATACGATGGCGAAACCATAGGTAACGTAACTTACGGCACAAGCACAATTACCTGCCCTGTAATTTTGCCGCAGGTAGTGGAAGGGGCTACGGTAGTAGGCGGTGTTACAACCAAGAGCGCCACGGTAAACGGCAGTATATATATCGATACCGCCTATACAACAAACGGTTGCAATGTGGCGGCGGACACCTACCTTTACTTTGTAATGGAGGGCGCCGAAAGCCGCTATGTATCCACCGAAGGGGCGCAGTACAGCTATTCTTACTATGTTAAAGCCAGCGACGATTTAACTGAGGCTGGCGCGGGGCATTATACGTATGTAGGGACTTCATTAACCTCTGAAGACGACATACTCGTCACCGTCTACGCGTACGAAAACGATAAATACATAGCCTCGGATGCCAGCAGCACTCTCAACATTTCCATACTCGGCAGGGAAGTCAGCAACTTTGCGGCTATAAAAATGCAACGCGGCAGCCTCAATGTTCAGGGCGGCAGCTATTATTCTTACTTCGGCGAAGATTCTTCTTACTGCGTTTCGGCTACGGGCGGTTCGCTCAGCGTGTATAACGGCAGATTTGAAGCATTGGAAGAGGGTGTCTGCGTGCGAAGCGCGGCAGATACAACAGGCGGTTCAACGGGCTCCGTAGCCATTTACGCGGGCGAATTTTACAGCTATAAGGGCGACATGGCTCAGGTAGAAAACGGCACCGTAACCGTTACGGGCGGCGCGTTCACCAAAGACGCTTCGGCGTATACGGCCACAACCGAGGGCGAAAACAACTCCGCCATAGACCTTAAGGGCGGCACTATGACCGTTTCAGGGGCAACATTCAACCTTAACGGCTCGTATGT
Organism: Clostridia bacterium; assembly: GCA_021205485.1. Lineage (GTDB taxonomy): Bacteria > Bacillota > Clostridia > Christensenellales > Borkfalkiaceae > Coproplasma. The sequence continues at coordinate 4,208 of JAJPXK010000107.1, forward strand.
AAACGGCATTAAATGCCAGAACGACGAAGACTACGGCGTTGTTACCGTTTCAGATACCACAATTACATATAACGGCGGCAGTTCGTCAGCGAATACTGCGGGCAGTTATAACGTAGGTATAGCCAACTACGGCGGTACTATAAATGTAACCGACTGCCTGTTTGACACTAAAGACAGCAACAGCACGGGCATCAAGTCAGAGGCCGATTCAAACGGCGGCACAGGCGCCGTTACGGCCAACGGCTGTTACTTTGTGTTTTCGGGTAGCGCTTCAAAAGGCATAAAAGCCGACGCAGGCGAGGTTAACATAGGCGACGCAGAAGATGTTTCAAACACAATCTGTATGTTCTATATAGATCACGTTGCCGATTGCTACGGCATTTACGCCGATACTTCAAGCAAAGTTGAACTCAACGTCAACGCCGCTCAATTTATAATGGGCCAGGGCTATTACGACTCAGAAACTACCGCCCCGAACGCATATTCAAGCTCAAACCAGGGCACAACGGTCTTTAACAGCGCGGGCATCTATCTTGACGCGACAGCCGACAGTTCGATTAATTTAAAGCGGGCGGTGTTTATTATGGCGGGCAGCTATTCCGCAGGCGTTTATGCGGCGGAGGGCGCCGTAACACAGACCGATACAGGCAGCAGCGGCTACACTTCGGCCCTGCTTATAGGCGTAACCAGCGCATATTATGCGGGCGACGGCCTGAACAGCCAGACTACAACCAACAACCATTACGAAACTAAGTTTAACAATAATTATTACGTAGCTTTGTACGGTTCCAATACGGGCGCAGCGTATGCGGCGGCTGCGGCGGCTACATATTATACAAGCGGCTCGGCGTTAAATACAATATCCAACCAGTTTGCAGGTTTAAGCACAACCAACGCCAAGGGAAGCTACGGAATATTCTCCGAAGGCGGCGATATTACCGCGGCCAACGTATACGTCACCCTCTGTTCAACCTACGGCGCGGGCATTTATTCCTCGGGCGGCAATATTACAATATCAGACTTCCAGTGCGACGTACGCTCTACCGAGGGAACGCCAGACACCGCTTACCCCGGCGCTACGGCCACCGCCGACGTGTCAAGCGCGGCGATAGCTTCAAACGGCGGCGCTATAGAGATTACTTCCAGCGTCATAAATACCGACGCATACGGCTTTAAGGTAGACGGCGGCTCGCTTACCTTTAATGGCGGCACCGCCTCAAACGGAACTGAGCACACGCTGTATTCTTTAAGGGCTACGGCGACGTATGTAGACGGCGGCTCTGTGACGATAGCGGAGTACGCTACGTATACATTAAACAGCAATATAGCCACACAGGCAGGCTGGACCGACCCGAGCGGAGACCTTTTAACCGACTACAAAAATTTAACCGCAGGCGCCACAAGCAACACCGACACAATCAAGCCCGACGGAATTTACGTAACAGGCGGCTCGTTCACTTCAAACGGCACGCTGAATATAACATTTTCGGGTGTTAATAATGATACGACGGTAACCGATTACGCTAATTATAAAATAACCAGTTACGCGTTAAGGGTGCAGTCAGCCGCAGACGTTTATTCTTCCACAAGCGTTTCAACAACTGAGGTTGATATTGACGTTGAAATAGTAGCTGGCACCATTATAAGCAGCGTAGGCGGCGGGGTACTTGTATCTAAAGATGAAAGCGCCACTTCAGGCAGCTATGTAGAGACAAAATATAATCTTGACGTTATTTTAGGCGATAAAAACGGTGGCGGCGACGATGACGACATTACGGTTACAGTAAACGGACTTGGCTCTTATGGTACGTCAGGCACTTACAGTGACAGCAGTATAAGCGGCGATGATTATTCCTATTACACTTATTATAACGGTATTTCTTTAGGAACAACAGGCAACTGGACGTATAAAATTTACACACAAAGCGGCCACGCTGTAAAGGTAGATAACGGCGACCTTACAATTTACAATGGCACGTATCGGGTTGCAAGCTCAAGCAACGGCTGCGGCGTTTATGTTACAGGTGCAAGTTCCAACGCTACAATAAACGGCGGTATTTTCCAGGGATATACGGCATGGAGCAGCGATACTATAGGCCCCGCATGCTCATATTCCTTAAAAGTGCTTGAAGGCAACGTTACTGTTTACGATGGCACATTTGATACAAGCCGCGGCAACTGCGTGTTTATTATGGGCTCATCTTCGCATGACTGTCAGGCAAACATATATGATGGCAGTTATATATCAAGCGGAGGCCGAGGGGTTTGTTCCATAGGCTACGCTGACGTTACGATAGGCGGCGATGGTTATACGCCTACAATACAGGGCGGCAACTATGCCTTAGGTTCAGAAGCGTTCGCAAACAGTCAAAGTTACCAGTATGATGGTACTCTGGTTGTAAACAGCGGAAGTATTACATCAAGCGGTAACGCTATATGGTTCGGCAACAGCAATATTAAACTTACTATAAACGGCGGTACAGTAACAAGCACCGGCAGCAGTAAATTTGCTATTACCGCTTACGGCCCTAGCGGAACGACATATAACCAATATGTTTCCGGCGCAGAAATAACCATAACGGGCGGTACAATAACAAGCGAGAACGGTACGGCCATAGTAATAGGCAACTCTAAACTTACTGTAAACAATGATAGCGGAACCAATCCTGTTATAAAGGGCGCAACATACGGAATTTCGCTTGGCTATAGTACTTCGTACGCGCCTGCCATTAATTATGCGATAAGCATATCGAACGCCACGATTACGGGCGGTACAAGCGACGGTTGCGCCGGCATTTACGTAGCGAGTGTGGTAAACAGCGGCTTTACCGTTTCGGGTTGTACCATATCGGATAACGACACAACTTCATATATCGGTATTCAGTTCTATGGCGCGCCTGCTTCGGCTGTTTCTATTTCAGACAGCGCAATAACGGCGAGCAATAACGGTATACACTTTGGAAACGGAACTTCTTCAAATGGTACGGTAAGCATAAGTAATACTTCGGTTACTTCAAGCGCGAACGGCGTACATTTCGGCGGAGCGACAAACGATACGCTTAGCATAAGTGGTTCTACTATAGTAGGCGATACCAATGGTGTATATTTTGCCAGCAGCCTTAACGGTAGTGTAACCATAGAAAGTTCTACAACAAGGTCAAGCGGCGCTTTATATGGCATAAGGTTTGCGAGCAATGTATTTGGGTCTGATAACAGCTATACGTTTACCATAAGTAATTCTGATGTGTATGGCGGTTCAGGCATTAGGTTTGACTCAGATACAGGTTCCTATGGCGCGTTTATTATAACAGGCTCATCAAATGTTTACGCTAAGAGTGGCTATAACTATAACGGACTTGAACTTAACAGTAATTTAAGCATGGCGCTCACAATAAGCGGAACGGCTAAAGTTACAGGCCGAAACAATTATGCAATAAAAATAAACGGAACTTGCAGCGGTGATATAACTGTAAGCGATCGCGCTGTGGTTTCAGGAACATATGCAATTTGGATAAGCAGTAATTTTACAAGTCAGATAGCGGTGGATTCAACCAGTATTAACCTTGTAAGTAGTAATAGTTATCAGGTTTATGTTGGCGGAACTTGCAGCGGCAGTATGACAAGCGGTATTACGTGCAATGAAACATATACAACGCTTTAAAATAATTGCTTTGCATTATAGAATAACACAAAATTGAAAAAGCCTTCCTTCGGGAAGGCTTTTCCTTTGCCCCTTTATACTGCCGCCCCTTACCTTGCCTTCCCCTTGAGGGGAAGCCTTAAATAATATGCCGCATAGCCTTCCCCTCAAGGGGAAGGGGGACCGCTTTGCGGTGGATGAGGTGGAAATAATAAGCAACAACAACTCATCAGTCTGCTAACGCAGCCAGCTTCCCCTCAAGGGGAAGCCTTAAATAATGTGCCGCATAGCCTTCCCCTTGAGGGGAAGGCATAAACAAGGCGTAATATGTGCCTTACAGGGGCGTAATGGTTGACAATCTCAAATTTTTGAGGTAAAATATTATTGTTAATTTTTTAAAAATTAAGGAGGATTTAATAAAAATGAATACGCAAACCTCTACCGACGCAAAAAACGACGTCAGGCAAAAGCCTCATATGAACGTTTTCAAACGCATATATTGCCGCGTCTATCAGTTTGTTTTTAAAATTATAATTCCGTTTTTGCCCTACCGCCAGCCTAAGCCTATAGAAAACTGCCTTAAGGCTGCCGAACTTATAAAATCCAAAGGCAAAAAGCGGGCGCTGATCGTCACAGACAAAGGCATATGCGCCTGCGGGCTTACAACACCTATAGAAGACGCCCTTACATCTCAGGGCTTAGAGTATTCTGTATATTCCGATACGGTGGTAAACCCTACCACGCAGAACGCCGAGGAGGCCGCCGCTATGTACAATAAAGACGGCTGCGACTGCATTATAGCCATAGGCGGGGGCAGCGCCATGGACTGCGCCAAGGCGGCCGGGGCGAGGATAATAAAGCCAAAAAAGAGCTTCGCCAAAATGAGGGGAGTGCTGAAAGTTTTTGGCAAGCTTCCCCTGTTTATCGCCGTGCCTACCACCGCGGGGACGGGCAGCGAAACTACGATAGCGGCCGTAATCACCGACGGCGAAACCCGCGACAAATTTACCATTATAAGCTTCTGCCTTGCCCCTCATTACGCCATATTAGACCCCGAAATGACTGTAGGCCTGCCTAAAAATATGACGGCTACCACTGGCATGGACGCCCTGACGCACGCAGTAGAGGCGTATATCGGCGGTTCCACCACAAGGCTTACGCGCAAACTTTCGGTAGAGGCGGTAAGCATCATAAGATACCAGCTTTTAAAGGCGTACAATGACGGTTCTGACCGTGTTGCGAGGGAGAGGATGCAGTACGCGGCGTACTGCGCGGGGCTCGCCTTTACCATATCGTACGTAGGCTACGTGCACGCCGTAGCGCACTCTTTAGGCGGCAAGTATAACACCCCTCACGGTTTGGCCAACGCCGTGATATTGCCCTACGTATTAAAGCGTTACGGCAAAAAATGCTACAAACGCCTTGGAAAGCTCGCCCGCAAAACGGGCGTTGCTCAGCCAGACGCTTCTGACGAAGCCGCCTCAAAGCAGTTTATAGAATTTGTGGAATATATGAATAAATCTATGAATATTCCCGAAAAATTAAGGGTAGACGAAGCCGACATAGACGAGCTTGCGGCGCACGCCGACAAAGAGGCCAATCCCCTTTACCCCGTGCCCGTTCTTATGGACAAAAGGTCGCTCAAGGCCATTTACTACGATATAAAGGAGTAACGTTATGCAGGATATGCAGCAGATTTTAAAAAAGCAGAAGGAATATTTTGCTACGGGCGAGACGCTTCCCGTCAGGTTCAGGATAGACGCGTTAAAAAAATTACGCGCGGCAATATATGCCAACGAAGACAAAATTAACGAGGCTTTAAAGGCCGATTTAGGCAAGAGTTCGGCGGAAAGTTATATATGCGAGACGGGCATGACCTTGTCTGAAATTTCTTACCTTATAAAACACGTAAAAAAGTGGACCAAGGATAAAAGGGTGCGTACGCCGCTCGCGCAGTTCGCCTCTAAAAGCTATGTAAAAAAGTCGCCCTACGGCTGTACCCTTATAATGAGCCCGTGGAATTACCCGTTTATGCTCACGCTGGAGCCGCTCGCCGACGCCATAGCCGCGGGCAATACCGCCATAGTAAAGCCTTCGGCGTATTCACCCGCTACCAGCGAGATAATTTTGCGGCTCATATCAGAAATTTTCGACGAAAAATACATCGCCGTGGTTACCGGCGGCAGGGCGGAAAATTCTCAGCTTTTAGATATGGATTTCGACAAAATTTTCTTTACCGGCAGCGTGGCCGTAGGCAAAGAGGTTATGCGGAAAGCTTCTGAAAAGCTTATACCCGTAACGCTGGAGCTTGGCGGCAAGAGCCCCTGCATAGTCGATGAGACGGCCAAGCTGAGCCTTGCGGCAAAGCGTATAGCCTTCGGCAAATTTTTGAACTGCGGGCAGACGTGCGTCGCCCCCGACTATGTGCTTGTGCATGAGAGCGTAAAGGATAAATTTTTGCAGGAACTTAAGAAGGAGATAACGTCGCAGTACGGCGAATATCCCCTTGAAAACGCCAACTACGGCAAGATAATTTCTCAAAAACACTATACGCGCGTCAAGGGCCTGATAGACCAAAACAAGATATACCTCGGCGGACAGTGCGTTGACGACGAACTGAGGATAGCCCCTACGGTTCTGGACGGCGCCGACTGGAGCGACGCCGCGATGGGCGAAGAGATCTTCGGCCCCGTTCTGCCTGTAATCGCCTACAAAGATATAGACTCCGTTATTGCAAAAGTAAACAGCGGAAACACGCCCCTCGCCCTGTATCTGTTTTCATCCGATAAAAATACGATAAAAAAGGTAACTTCCCGCATAGCTTTCGGCGGAGGGTGCGTAAACGATACCATAATCCACCTCGCCACATCGGCGATGGGCTTCGGCGGATGCGGCGAAAGCGGCATGGGCTCGTACCACGGCAAAGACGGCTTCGACTGCTTTACGCACAACAAGTCTATAGTAGACAAAAAGACCTTTATAGACCTTCCGATGCGTTACCAGCCGTACACCAAATCCAAAATAAAACTCACCAGAATGTTTTTAAAATAAGTCTATAAACAACAATTTATGACGCCTGAGCAAATTTTCGTTCAAGGCGTCTTAATTTTTTAAAAAAGGGTTGTAAGCTTACGCAAAAAATGGTATGATATAATAAGTGAGGAGTTTGAAAATTTATTTATTTTACAAAACTTTAACATAAAATTATTTATTCCGTAATAATGG
>JAJPXK010000077.1 GCA_021205485.1 Clostridia bacterium
CATTACGAACTTCTTTACGGGCAACGTGTGGAATATCGTCGGGTTCTTTGCCGCGTTCGTATTCGGCTGGCTGCTGATAAAACTCGTTATGCGCATAATACGCAAGATATTCAGCCGCTCTAAGATTGAAAAAATAGCGCAGAACTTTTTACTTACCATAATCAAGTTTTGTTTGTACCTTATCTGGATAATAGCGCTGCTCGCTATAATCGGCGTAGAAATAAGCGGCATAGTAACGGCGCTAAGCGCGGTAGTGTTAGCCATCGGTCTTGCTCTGGAAGATCTTATTGCAAACGTTGCCTACGGCATAGTAATAGTTTCTTATAAGATGTTCAAAAAGGGCGACTTTATAGAAGTAGACGGCGTATCGGGCAGTGTAGAAGAGATTAACTTTTTATTTACCACTATAACTACTACAGATAACAAAAAGATTACCTTACCTAACTCTACGGTAGTAGGTAACTCGGTAACCAACTACGGCGGCAACAGTACCCGCAGGGTAGACTTCACCTTTTCGGTTGCATATGAAAGCGACGTAGAAAAAGTAAAAAAGATTGTTACCGACGTAATGGAGAGCGACGGCAGGGTTCTGTTAGAGCCTAAAAAACCGTTCTGCCGCCTTAAGACGTTAAATGCAAGTTCCCTTGACTTTTTTGCAAACTGCTGGTGCGACAAGGGCGACTACTGGGACGTGTACTATTACGTAGTAGAAAATGTGTATAACGAATTCAAGCGCAACGGCATCAGCGTACCTTTCACGCAGACAGAAGTAAGAATGCGTACCGACGAAGTGGTAATGCCCGTAATCGGCGACGGCATACCCCCGCGCGTGGAAAAACAGCGCGAAGAGCAGAAGAAGACCTTTGACCTTGAAAACGACGATCTGACTGAGTATTTTGACGAAAAGCGGGCGGAATATGCCGATAAAAAGGAGCAAAGGCGGGCAGAAAAAGCCAGAAAAAAGGCTGAAAAAAAGGGTGAAACGGAAGAAGAGCCTGTAAAGGAATTACATTCGGGCGCCAGTGAAGAAGAAGACGGCGAAGACATAGGCACAGAACAAATATAAATTTTTACGGGCGGGGCGTTAATTTTATAGCTTCGCCCTTGAAATTTCACATTATTTATGATATTATATATATAATTATTGTTGTTGAATAATTTTGTGTTATTAAGCGGCGTGTTGAGTGACAGCGCCTTGCACTGTACAGGCGGCTGTGCCGCCTGTCATTGCGAACGTAGCCGTAGGCGAAGTGTGGCAATCGTAGTAGTTAAATGAACGAGCAGAAGGCGTCCCTATTAGGGAAGCTGGCTGCGAAGCAGACTGAAGGGTTTTGCTATGATTCTTCGCTTGCGCTGTTTAAAGATAATAGGGTATACCTTAAAAAAACAAGGTCGGCAGCACAGTTAGTCATTCTGAGCGTAGTCGAAGAATCTCGCGAGAACTCGCGGACAGCCAAGCAAGAACGCCTTTCAGATGCTATTCTACCGCAAAAGAGGCTCCCTTGCAAGGGGAGCTGGCGGCGTTAGCCGCCTGAGGGGTTCACCATATTATTAATGTAAGGTATAAAAACCCTTCCACCGCAAGGCGGGTCTCAACAGCGGTAAGGATAACCGCTGTTTCGGTCACCGCAAACGCCTTGCATTATGCGTTTGCTCATCTCGCCGACCAAAACAGCGCATAAGTGCTGTTTTGAGAACTGTCGGCTCGTCCCTTCCCTTCCCTTCCCTTACAGGGACGGCTCCAATAAGGTATAAAATATTTAAGAATAAACGTTATTATTTTTAAACATCTTCTGTGGCGTTGTTGCTCCGCCTTCCGCCAGTTCTGGCGAGATTGCCACGCGGTAGAGACCGCTCGCAATGACACCAGCGTTACTGCCGTTTACAATAAGGTAAAATTTTACCTTTACAAAAAAACAATCATTTACTGTACAAAAAATACATATCAAGGAGTTTTGCATATGAAGATAAAAATTACAGCCGATTCTACATGTGACCTCGGCGAAGAACTTACAAAAAAATACAACGTAGGCATTATGCCGCTCACCGTGCTTTTAGGCGCGGAAAGTTTCCGCGACGGCGTAAACATAGTGCCTCAGGATATCTTTGACTATGTGGCCAAGACGCAGACGCTGCCTAAGACCAGCGCTCCCTCGATAGCCGATTACGAGGATTTCTTCGGCGGATATTTGAAGGAATACGACGCCGTAATTCACTTCAACATTTCCTCTAAAACTTCGGCGTCCAATTCTAACGCCCTGGCGGCCGCGGAAAAATACAGGGATAAAGTTTATGTGGTGGACAGCCTCGCATTATCCACGGGGCAGGGGCTTCTTGTTCTTAAAGCCTGCGACCTCGCCGCGGAGGGCCTTTCGCCAGAAGAGATTTATCGGCAGGTAAACGAACTTCGGCCTAAGGTAAACACTTCGTTTGTACCCGACGCTTTGGATTACCTGCATAAAGGCGGAAGATGCTCGCTCGCCGCTTTGATGGGCGCGAAAGTGCTTAAGCTTCACCCTCAGATTATAATGACCGACGGCCAGCTCGGGGCAAAGAAGAAGTATATGGGCGATATGAACCGTTGCATCAAAAATTACATCAATGATTTGCATATATTATACCCCGAATACGACAGTACAAGGTGCTTTGTAACTCACTCGAGCGCCGATCCCGAGCTTGTGGAAATGGCCAAAAAGCAGGTTGAAAAGCTGTTTGCCTTTGACGAAATTTTAGTGACTACCGCGGGCAGCATTGTAACCAGCCACTGCGGCAGAAACACCTTAGGCGTGCTTTTTATAACAAAGTAAAAAGAAGCCGGAAGGAGATTCTTCGGCTACGTTTTGCACCATATAATCTGTAAACCCCTCAGTCACTACGTGCCAGCTCCCCTAATAAGGGAGCCTTAAAGGACAGAGTGATAGCCGCCCCTGATAGGGGAGCCCTATAATCTGTCATTCCGACCGAAGCGATAGCGGAATGGAGGAATCCCCTTTCAACTTTCCTCTTACATAAAATCAACTGTATCGCATTTTATTGCCTCAAAACCGTTGACAAATGCAAAAGCGGTGTATATAATGTAACTACAATTTAAAGTAATTTCTTTGGGGCGAGGCGAAATTCCTCACCGGCAGTAAAGTCTGCGAAGAAGGCGTAAAGCTTTCCCGATCGGGTGTAATTCCCGAACCGACGGTATAGTCCGGATGGTAAAAGAAAGGGCATATTATGCCGAATTTTTTCCGCCCCTTTTTAAGGGGCGTTTATTTTTGCAGAGAAATTTCTTTAAAAAATAAATTTTCAGGAGATTTTTTATGCAACAAACAAAGGCAAAGCCGCAATTTTTTACGGCGACGAGAATGGCAACCATAGCCCTTTTCAGTGCGTTGGCCGCAGTGCTTTACTGCCTCAACTTCCCGATATCTTTCGCCTTTCCCTCGTGGTTAGAGCTTAACTTTTCGGATATTCCCGTATTTATAGGAACTTTTGCGCTGGGGCCTGTGTCCGGCTGTATTATAGTCACTGTCAAAATACTGTTAAAGGTCATAGTTCTTGGCACGACTACGGGCTTTGTAGGCGAACTTGCCGACCTTATAATAGGTTTAGGGCTTGTAATCCCCGCGGGGCTTATTTACAAAAAACATCGCACACTCAAGGGGGCGATAGTCGCCATGGCTGTAGGCAGCCTGTGCTCTACGGCGATAGCGCTGCTTGCAAACTGGCTCATACTTATACCTTTCTATTCGGGCGTTTACGGCATGGATACGCTTGTCTCTCTGATGCAGGGATTATTTCCCGACTGTACCAAAGAGAATTTCTATTCGTATTACCTCTGGATTTCGGTATTGCCCTTTAACCTTTTGCGTTGCCTTATAGCCTGCATTGTAACATTGCCTATATACAAGCGTATTTCGAATACCATAACAAGGCTAGGCGCCAAGTTAGACCCTCCCGTAAAGGCGGAGGACGGCGCGGAAGCCGTGGCAAAAAACAAAAAGCGTACAATAATTATCGCCTGCGTCGCTGTCGGCGTCGCGCTCATACTTGTAGCGGCTGTGCTTATACGCTATTACTGTTTTTAATAAAATATAATCGATTTACGCCCCTTTTTAAGGGGCGTTTTTTTGCTCAATAATCTTAGGTAAAATGTTTGCGATTTAACTCTGTATGATTTATAATATAGATATATGGCAGTTTTTATATCGCGCGGCGCGGACGAAACTTTAGCTTTCGCCGCCGAATACGCTAAAACTTTACACGCGGGCGACGTCGTTTTATTAAACGGCGAGATGGGCTCTGGCAAGACGGTTTTCGCCAAGGGCGTAGCCTCAGGCTTAGGCGTAACCGATGAGGTTCTTAGCCCTACATATGCCTATATGAACGACTATTCGGGCAAGCTTTAACACTACGACTGTTACCGCCTTTCGTGCGGGGCTCAGGCCGAGGCTTTAGGGCTGTGCGACTACTTTTACGGGGGCGGCGTGTGCCTTATAGAGTGGTCTGAAAATATTAAGGACGTTCTGCCCGAAAACTGCAAAACGGTAAATATACAAAAACTCGGCGAAAATTCGCGCCGCATAGAATATTGAGCAATGAATTACCTCGCAATAGATACATCTTCCAGACACCTTACGGTTATAGCCTCAAAAGGCGGAAATACGGTTACACGTTATATGCCCGACTGCGCCCTGCGTCACTCTGTAACGCTTATGAGCGAGGTTGAGGCGGCCCTTGACGGGGCGGGCCTTACCCCCGCGCAGTGCGATTTTTTCTGCGCCGTGACGGGCCCCGGCTCGTTTACGGGCATAAGGATAGGCATCTCGGCCGCTAAGGGGTTCGCTTTAGGGGCGGGCAAGCCGCTTATGCCGCTCACCGCGTTCGATATGGTTGCATATAATGTAAATAACGCCGACGATTTTTGCGTGGCGATAGATGCGGCGCACGGCCATTTTTACTGCCAGAGGTTTTTAAACGGCGAAAGGGGGGAGCCCGGGTATGTAAGCCGCGAGGCTCTTATTGCGTACGGCCTGCCCGTATACGGCTACGAGGGGCTCGATTTGCCCTTATATACCAAAATCGGCGCCGAAAAGGCCTTGCAAACCGCGGTAGAGGCAAATCTCAAACAAAATTCGCCCTTCGGCGAGATGAACGCCTTGTACGTGAGAAAATCGCAGGCGGAAGAGGGCAGGGCATGATAATCAGGGAATGGCGGTACGAAGAAATTTTAAAAATCTCTGAAATGGAGAAGGAATGCTTCCCCAAAGAGCCGTGGAGCTTTCAGATGCTCGCCGAAAGCTTTGAAAGCGACAATTTTACCGGCATACTCGCGAGCGACGGGGGCGAAATTTTAGGCTACGGCGGCATTACCATAAACGTGGATACCGCCGATATAGACAATATCGCCGTGAGCGAGCCCTACAGAAGGAGCGGCGTAGGCTCAAAAATATTGGATAGGCTGATAGCTATAGCCAAAAAGAATGGATGCGGCAAAATTTTTCTCGAAGTCAGGGTATCCAACAGCGCAGCGATGTCGCTCTACTTAAAGCGCGGCTTTAAGGGGGTGTACGCCCGCACGAGGTACTACACCGACGGCGAGGACTGCCTTGTTATGGCAAAGGAGCTGTAAAACTATTTTTATAGACGGCAAGCATATTTCTGTTTTGCAGAGCGGTTCGGGCAGGGATATCCTGTTTTTGCACGGGTATCTCTCGTGTAAAGAGAGTTTTTACTATAACATAAAGGGGCTGGAAAAGACCTACCGCGTTACGGCGTTCGATTTCCCGGGGTTCGGGGCGAGTTCGCCGATAGATTCTGAGTGGTCGGTCGCCGATTACGCCTCATTCACAAAAAAATTTATAAAAACAGAGGGGCTGGAACGCCCTTGCGTTGTCGCTCATTCATTCGGGGCGAGGGTGGCGATAAAGCTCGCCTCAAACGAGGATATATTTTCCGCAATGCTTATAACCGGCGGGGCGGGGATGGTAAAAAAACGGAGTTTTAAATATAAACGCAGTGTGGCCGCGTACAGGGCGGTAAAAAAATTGGCTCCGAAGTTTGCTGAAAACCATTTCGGAAGCGGCGAATACCGGCAGCTTTCCCCCGTGATGAAGGGGAGCTACAAAAAGATAGTAAACGAAGATCTTTTGAAAGACGCGGAAAGAATAAATTGCAGAACGCTTCTGCTGTACGGGAAAGACGACGAAGTTACCCCCTTTTATGAGGAAGGTGAGGCGTTTAACAGGGCTATCCGCGGCAGCTTATTAAAAATAATGGCGGGAGGACACTTTTGTTTTGCCGAAAATCCGCAGGAGTTCAACGCCGCGGCGGCTGAATTTTTCGGCTGAAAAGAGGTACCATGGGAATATTTATATCAATACCAAAGACAATCGAATGTATAATCATAGCGCTGTGCTTCGGCCTGTTTTTAACGCTTTCGGCGGCTAAGCTTTTAGGCCTTTTGCAGGAGAGCGGCTACAGCGGCAAAAAGATGATAAAATGGCTGAATAAAAAGGGCAATATGTTCTTCGGAAGACTGGCCCTTTTAGGGCTTTTGTGCTTTCTTTCTTCGGGTGTGATAGCCGTGTGCTTCTCATTTTTAGGGCAATGGTCGGCGATAATAAGCCTGATACCCTTTGCAATTTTTTTCTGCGTGTTTGTTTACGCCGACAAAAAGATAGCCCTGCGCGTTCCCGCCGTGCCTACAAAAAGGTACAAAAGGCTGAATATAGTTCTCTTTATGGTATGTTCCATTATATCGTACATATTTGTGACCCTTTTGAATCTTGCCGATTACTGCTGGGGCGAGGGGCTGTTTACGGCGGTAAAATATTGCGTCCTCGCGGTTTTGCCCCTGCTGCTTCCCGTTTTGGTGTGCCTTGCGAACGTCATCGCTAAAATTTATGAGGTCCCTCACAACAAGGGGTACATAAAAAAGGCTAAAGAAAAGATAAAAGACAGCGGCATAATAGTCATAGGCGTTACGGGGAGCTACGCAAAAACTACCGAAAAGTACATTCTTGACACCATGCTTTCCAAAAAATATAGGGTGCTTTCAACGCCCCGTTCGCACAATACGCCTATAGGCATAGCCATGGCGGTGAATACCAACAATATAGGCGACTACGACGTTTTTATCGCCGAAATGGGCGCGAGGAACGTAGGCGACATACAGGAGCTTTGCGAGATATGCCCTCCCGATTACGCCGTTGTTTCGGGCATATGCCCGCAGCATCTTGAAACTTTCGGAACGCTGCAAAATATAATAAAGGCCAAGGGAGAGATAATTTCCGACACGTGCAAAAAGGCGTATTTTGCCCCCGACTGCGCTGAATATTTTAAAGATTACGATGTGGAAAAGGGGGAATGCGGCGAAGTATCCGACATAGCCGCAGGATGCGGCGGAACAAGCTTCACTTTGACGTTAGGCGGAAATTCGGTCAGGATTAAAACCAAACTTTTAGGCGAACACTGCGCGTACAACATAGCGCTCGCGGCGTCGCTCGCGTACGATTTAGGCGTAAGCCTTGAAGATATAGCTTCGGCGGCCGAAGGCCTTGATTATGTGGAGCACAGATTGCAGCTTATACAGTCGGGCGGGGTGAACATCCTCGACGACGGCTACAACGCCAACGTAAAGGGCGCCAGGGCTGCGCTGGAAGTTTTGTCTGCCTTCGGCGGCAGAAAAATAGTCGTCACCCCGGGCATGGTGGAACTCGGCATATTGGAGGAGTCTGAAAATAAGGAATTAGGCCGGCTTTTAGCGGGGTTTGACCTTGTGATTCTTGTAGGCGACACTTTAATTACGCCCGTTAAAGAGGGGTACCTTTCCGCGGGCGGCGACCCTGAAAAGCTTATAATTAAAAATACCCTGAAAGAGGCGCAGGGCGAGCTTAAGGGCAAACTCAAAGAGGGCGACACTGTACTCTTTTTGAACGACCTGCCCGACGTGTATTGACTCGGGCGGTGTTTAACTCTCACGATAAACCATAAAATCACCAAAGCTGAAAAATAAGGCGGAGGTGTTTTTTTATGTTAAACGGCAATATCGCCGTCGTGTTCGGCGGAGTTTCCAACGAAAGCGAAATTTCGGTAATTACAGGTACTATGGCGTTGAACGTGCTGAAAAAGGGCGGCGTGAACGCCTTGCCCGTGTATATCTCTATGGACGGACGGTTCTGCTGCGACGAAAGACTCGCGGATATAAATGAATATTCCTCGGGCGATTTTTCCCGTTTTGCTAATTGCGTCGTGGCCGACGGCGGCGTGTACATACTCAAAAAGGGTAAAAAAATAAAAAAATTTATTCCTCTGCGGGCGGCGATAAACTGCTGTCACGGCGGCATAGGCGAGGGCGGAGGGCTCTGCGGCCTGTTCGGCTTCGCTAAAATACCCCTCGCCGGGGCGGGTATGTACGCAAGTTCGGCGTTTATGGATAAAAGCTTCACAAAGCTGGCGTTAAAGGCTTTGGATATTCCCGTTTTGCCGTACGCCGAAGTCCGTTCGTCAAAGGATATTCCCGAGGCAATCGAAAAAATAGGCTTTCCCCTTGTGGTAAAGCCCGCCTGCCTCGGCTCGAGCATAGGGGTGTCGGTCGCAAACGACGAAAGGGAGCTTTCGGCAGCCGTAGGCGTAGCCCTCGCCTACGATAAAAAGGCCGTTTGCGAGCCATACCTTAAAGACAAGAGGGAAATTAACGTCGCCGTATGCTGCATCGGCGGCGAGGCCGTGGTTTCTGACTGCGAAGAGGCCTTTTCTTCCGACTGCCTTCTGACCTTTGACGACAAGTATACGGGCGGGGGCAAGTCGCAGTTTCCCGCCGATTTGCCCCCTGATATGGCCGAATCAATCAAAAATATGGCTAAGGATGTGTATTTAAAGACGGAGATGCGTGGCGTAGCCCGCTTTGACTTTCTGCTGTCGGGCGAAAACGTCTATTTAAGCGAGGTAAACACCGTCCCCGGCTCGCTCGCGTACTACCTTAACGCAAAATCTTTTAAGGAATTTTTCCCCGTCCTTGTCTCTTTAATTGAACAGGCGATAGCCGACTTTGAGGAGGCGGGCAAAAAGAGGGTTATCGCCACGGGCATTCTGCGCGGCATCAAAAAGGGCGGCAAAGGCGTCAAGACTTGACGGGATTTATGTAAAATATTTTTTAAATTTCGCTAAGGGTATTGACAGAATTTGTCGGCGGGGGTAAAATATATATAACGTAACACATAAGGGGGAAAATTATGTCTATAGTTAGATGTGGCGATTGCGGCGCGAGAGTTTCTTCAACAGCGTATTCGTGCCCTGTCTGCGGCAGAGACGTCCGCAGTTTGCAGGAATACGGGCACTGTTGCGGCGATTGTTCGCAAAAGGGCGACAGCGATATGGGATGGTGCGAAAAACCTCATCCGCGCGGCTGTCCGTGCCTTGGTTGGCGCAGAATCATCCGCGATACCGATGATTAATTAGCAGGCGTATAACAGCCGAGGGTGTCCTCGGCTGTTATACTGTCGCCATGAATGCGGCAAAATTTTTTTAAATCCCGCGGCAGCCACCGCGGGGTTATCTTTGCAAATTGGACAGAAAGTGGCTTGGCGTACGGCTAAAAGGCAGACTTATCGGGCGTATAACTGCTTTTTATTTGACAAACGCCGCCTCATTTTTATATAATTGAGGCGTAAAGTTTCAGGAGGATAAGATATGCCCGATAAAATTGCTATGACTACGCCTGTCGTAGAGATGGACGGCGACGAAATGACCCGCGTTCTGTGGAAGTGGATAAAGGAAATTCTTATTGAGCCCTATGTGGACTTAAAGACCGAATATTACGACTTAGGCCTGCCCGAAAGGGACAGGACGGACGACAAGGTGACGGTTGACGCCGCGATGGCTACAAAAAAGTACGGCGTGGCCGTAAAATGCGCCACCATCACGCCTAATGCGCAGCGGGTGGAGGAGTACCATTTAAAGCAAATGTGGAAGAGCCCTAACGGCACGGTAAGGCGGATACTCGACGGCACTGTGTTCAGGGCGCCTATCATAGTAAAGGGCATAACGCCGTATGTTCCTACGTGGAAACAGCCTATCGTGCTCGCAAGGCACGCCTACGGCGATATCTACAACTCGGTGGAAAGCCGTGTTGAAGAGGGCGGAGCCGCCTACCTTGTGGTATGCGACAAAGAGGGGAAGGAAGTTTCCCGCAAGCTCATACAAAACTTTAAGGGCGACGGCATAGTGCAGGGCGTGCACAACCTTGATAAATCTATAGAAAATTTCGCCGTAACCTGTTTTAACTACGCTCTGGAACACAAAATTCCTATGTGGTTCGGGGCCAAAGACACTATCTCTAAAATTTACGACCACCGCTTTAAGGATATTTTCAACGAAATTTACGAGAGGGATTACAAAGATAAGTTCGAAAAAGCCGGCATATACTTTATGTATACGCTTATAGACGACATTGTGGCCCGCATAATGCGCAGCGAAGGCGGCGTCCTCTGGGTATGCAAAAACTACGACGGCGACGTTATGAGCGATATGGTAGCCACCGCATACGGCTCGCTCGGCATGATGAGTTCCGTGCTCGTCTCGCCCGACGGCAATTACGAGTACGAGGCCGCTCACGGCACTGTGACAAGGCATTACTACAAATACCTCAAGGGTGAGGAGACTTCTACCAACTCCGTAGCCACCATATGGGCGTGGACGGGGGCCCTGGCGAAGCGTGGCGAGCTTGACGGCAATAAGGAGCTTACAGCCTTCGCCAAAAAGCTGGAAAAGGCCACGATAGACACAATAGAAGAGGGCAAAATGACGGGCGACCTTATCCCTCTTTTCAGGGCGGAGGGCGTAACCCCCGTAAAACTCAACTCAAAACAGTTTTTGCAGGCCATAGCCGAAAAGCTGTAAGGCTGTTTGATATAACTTCAATCGGGCGGGCGGCGATTAACAGGCCCCGCCCGTTTATTTTTTTGTAAACAACGTTATTTTAAATAATTTTTGCTTTACAAATAAATAATCTTCTGTTAAAATGATAGGGCTGTA
>JAJPXK010000180.1:0-3137 GCA_021205485.1 Clostridia bacterium
CCTGCCTGTTCCTTGGTAAAAATAAAGCTTTTACCGCGGTTCCCGCTTCCGCTCGCTCAGTGACGGGCTTGATTGTCCGTTAAAAATAAAGTACCAAATATAATCAATTCAAACCTATATGCAAAAAGGGCGTGTGATCTTCGTCGGGGAAGTTGCCCGAATGTAAATATACGCGTTTCTTCGCGCATACTGCGGCTAAAACAAACGAATCTGTTTTGGCCTGTTCCAAAGTCAGACTGCTGAGCTCAGCCGTATAGAACAGCTGGTCGGCTAAAAGCCCTGCGGTAAAGTCGCTTTTATCGGCTGATTCAAAGTCGCCCTCCTGAGGTTTACACAAAAACATACCGCTTTCGCTTTGCGGCGCCCTGCCCTTATTTTTATACAGTCTATCCGATAAAGAATTTTTTACGCCCGACAAAACGGCTTGCCCGTAATCCGTCGGGTTTTGTATATTAAACTGCCACACGTCAGCGCCGTTAAATGTACATTGCCAGCAAGAAATACTTTCAAACAGACGCAAAAGGACTGCCCCCGCCGTTAAAAAATCGTCGGGCTTTACTGCATAAGCGTATACGCCCTGCGGGTTGAAATTTGCTTCCGCCAAAGTTAATTGCAAACTGTTGTTGCCTTTAACATAGTTATTTACGCAATCGTCGGAGATATCTACCCTTTCAAGCATCTGTTTTAACTTCCTTTGCGGCGTTTGCTCATTAAGAGGTTTAGCCGTCGGCGTAAAAAGATTTACACCTTCTTTAAAATCTACCTTTGTAATTAACATTTCTTACCAACCTCAATTCAATTTATAAAAAACACATAATTTTTCGCGTTGTCGTCGGTTACGTTGATTGTATTAAAAAGGCCGTACGTATCCAGCAAAACCCTTTTAAAATGGTCGTCCTGCCATATATAGCCATCGCATATGGCGCTGCTTGCTACGCAATTACAGGAATAATCCGTTATAGCCGTATACGCCGTGAGCGGCAACGCGCCGTTTATCCCCTTTAAGTACTCGGCCGCCATCGGAAGAGAAATCGTCCAGATATCCCCGTCGGCTTTTGCCGTATCTATATAAATGAGGTTAACGCCCTGCGTATCCCCGCCGCTTTGTATCTGATAATAAGCCGTTTCGCCGCCGCGGTTTACGCAAACTTCCAACAAAACCTTATTTATATTCCCGCCGTAGATTTCAAAACGGCCGCTGTTTACCAACATAATTCCGTCGGCGTCGGTTTTCAGTTCGTCAGAAATTTTATCTATATAGCCGTTAAACGTTTCAACCGTCAATTCGCCGTTTTCTATTGTGACCGATTTGTTTTTATATGACTTAAAATAGACAACGCTTGCGGCGATAAACACGCCGATAAAAACCGCCAGAACAATACACGGCAAAATTGTTTTGAGAAATTTATTTTTCTTCATTTTATAAATCCTGCGCCCTTGATTTATCTATTTCGCTCTGTCTCTTTTTCTTTTTTATAGCCGAAGCGATAAGTTTTGCCGCCCGCATAACCACAAAAACTATCGTCTCAGCCGCCAGCAATTCGTACAAACTGTCGTCTATCGTAACAAAGAATACTACCGCTGTTAAAACAGGAATTATTAATCCGAAATAAAAATGCCTAAGTCCGCTCAGCGCGCACTCGGCGATTAAACAGACAATGTAAATAACCACGTAAATTTCAATTTCCATTATATTTTACCTTTTTATATTCGCTTATCAAAGTTTTGGCAACCTCGATATCTATTTTGCCGTCTATGGCAAGCGACTTAACGCTTTCTATATAACTGTCGGTGTCCTGCTTGTCGTACAACTCTATTTTGTTTATAAGTCTGTCAAGGCGGGTCCTTATTGTAGGGTACGTTACGTCGTAACGCCTTGCCATATCCTTAAGCGACCCCGAATTGAGGATAAATTGCTTAACAAAATTCAAATCTTCGGTCTCTAAATTTATAAGCCAGTTTGGCAGCTCATAGTCTTTTAACATTATTCAAAAATTCCCTCTAAAAATTTTAATATAGTTAAAATATCATTTATATCAATATATGTCAAGCGGGTAAACCCGTAATTTTGTATGTTTCACCTAACTTTCAAACTTTGTTAAAGGCAAACCTTTTATTTTGCCATTTTGCTTTATTATAAGACAAATTTATTGCCGCGGCGGGGTGTACAATTACGCTATGCCAGTAAAACTGAACGTAAAAAGCTGTTTTTTATATATATTATTTGCCGCGGCGTGCGTATTTTTAAACGGCGCGGTGTCGGGGGTGCCCCTTTCCCTCTGCCTGTACTTTCCGCTCCTCATCTGCGGTGGAAACGCCGTCGCCTCTCCCCTTATTTACATAGCCTGCTCGGCGGTGCACTGGAACCTTTATTCCATTGCCTGCTCGCTGTTTGAGGCGGGTTTTACCCTCGCCGTGACTTTGATATACAGGCGGACGGGCAGAAAGATTAAATACGAAGCGGCGGCGTATATGTGCGTGGCCCTAGCCCCGTACGTTATATTTTGCGAATGGACGGGCATGCAGGCTGATATTTTAGGCGACGACCCCTACATTTATAAAGGCATAGCGGCGGGCGTCGTACTACTATTTTTTCTGTTCGGCTATAAAGCTGTGTACGCCTGTATCTTCCGCTTAGGCAGATGCAGGCTTAAAGAGGACGAGCTCATCTGCCTCGCCGCGATATACTCCGCCGCGGGCGCGGGGGCGGTAAACCTTGCGGGCGGGTTTGCATACATAGCGTTTACCATATTCGCGTTGTCCGCCGTCATACGTTTTTTTAAATCGCCTTCGGCAATAATCTGCTCGGTTGTATTCAGTTGCCCCCTGATAATAACGGGGCTGGAGATTGCTCCGCTTACGGCGTATATTTCAATCTGTCTGTTTTCGCTTATCTTCTGCCGCGCGGGCAAAATAGCCTCTTGCCTGGCCGTTTACGCGGGAACGGCGGCGTACTGCTACCTGTACGGCTATTTTGACGGAGAGATTGCCGTTATTGTTATACGGGCGACAGTCCCCGCGCTGTGCGGCATGCTCGCGGCGTTGCCTTCGGAAAAGACTGTAAAAAAATTCAGAGACAAACTGACGCTAAAAAAAGAACTTTCTGACACGGCGGTAAACAGGGAACGGGAACGCAC
>JAJPXK010000180.1:3147-10943 GCA_021205485.1 Clostridia bacterium
GCGGACGAATATTCGGTAAAGAGAAGAATTTTTACTCAACTCAGGGAAAAATGCTGCAAAAATTGCCCCCGTCGGCAAAAATGCGAAAAAACCGCCGTTTATACGGGATTTGGCAAACTTATTGACACGGGAACGGCCAAGGGCAAAATAAATATAATAGACCTGCCGCCCGACATTACGCAAAACTGCTCCGCCCCGGGCGAAATTATAACTCAGCTAAACCTGCTTTTAGCCGATTACAGAAGGTATATGACCGAAGCGGAAAACGCCCGCTCGGGCAGAATTTTGCTCGCCGACCAGGCCAAGGGCGTATCTCAGGTGTTAAAGAACTGCGCCGTAGACCTGTGCAAAAAGACGACGGCTAACGGCGACAACGAGAGGGCGGTAAAGGAAAGGCTTGCCTCAACGGGCATAATCTGCCCCGAACTTTACGTAAGCGGCGAAGAAAATTTAGAGGTCAGCGCCGTAATAGTAGGCAAAACCGACATCAAACGGGCGGAAGCCGCCATAGAACGGGCGATAGGCGGGCCCTTCCGCCTTAAAGATAAAATTTGCTATGACGGCGAAAAATGCTGCTACATATTCTGCCGCCCGCCTATGTACGATGCCGTGTTCGGCGTGGCCACCGTAAAGAAAAACGGCGAAAAGGCCTCGGGCGACACGCACTCGGTAATCCGCATAAACGAACACAGATTTTTAATGGCCCTGTCTGACGGGATGGGCAGCGGCGAGTACGCGAAGAAAGTTTCGCAGACGGCGATATCCCTTATAGAGGCCTTTTACAGGGCTGAAATGCCCGAGGGAACTATGCTTGACACCATAAACAAGCTGATATCATTCAGCCGCGACGAGCGGTTCGCCTGCATAGACATAGGCTCGGTAAACCTTGACACGGGCGAAACCGAACTTGTAAAAATAGGCTCGCCCGTGGCCGTGATTTTGCGTGAAGGCGAGATAAGAATTGTTGAAAGCCAGAGCCTGCCGCTCGGCATATTAGACAATTTACGCCCTACCGTGGCGAGGGAAAAACTTAAAGACGGGGATTTTTTGATATTTATGAGCGACGGAATTACGGGGGCGTTCAACTCCACGCCCGAGCTTGTGGACTTTTTGCAGCCATTAAAGCCCCTCAACCCGCAAAGCCTCGCCGACGCCATACTCGAGGGGGCGTTAAAGCGGGACGGAAATGTCCCGAAAGACGATATGACGGCGCTGTGCGTACGCATTTTTACCACCTCGGCGTACCTTGAAGAAAGCTGATTGGCCGCATAGTATGGCTCAACCAACATAATTTTTAATGCGATTACACTACCATAATCTATCTCACAAAAACCGCCCGCCCGAAGACTTCGGGCGGGCGGTTTTTTAATTTTTGCCTATTATATCTGATAAAGCGGCAAACTTTTCGGGGGACAATTCCTCTCCACGTATTTTGCCGTCTTCGCCTAACGCGGCAATCCATTCAGTCGCCTTGCCGCGGCTTACGCCGAAAGCCTGCATAAGGTTGTTTTCCAACGTTTTACGGCGGGAAGAAAACGCGGCCTTTACTACTTTTTTGTAGAGTTCTTCGTCGTTCGCCTTTATATTGCCCTCGGTTATGTCAATTTTTACGACGGCGCTGTCTACATTCGGCTGAGGGTAAAAACAGGTACGCGGCACGTATTTTGTAATTTTGCACCTTCCCCTTAAGGCTATCGCCGCCGTGATCGCCCCGTAGTCAGGCGTGCCCGCCTCGGCGCAGAATCGCCTTGCGACCTCCTCCTGCACCATCACGGTGAGAGACAGGCATTTTTTTGAATGTTCCATAAACTTCATTACAAGCGGCGTTGTAATATAGTATGGCAGATTGGCGACGACGCAATATCCCGGCAGATCTTTTTCAAACTCCGCCATATTCACCCGCATAAAGTCGCGGAATATAACTTCGCAGTTTTCCACGCCCGCAAGGGTGACCGAAAGCACGGGCTGCAGAGTTTTGTCTATCTCGAACGCTAAAACCTTGTCGGCCTTTTTGGCTATAGACCTTGTAAGCGTGCCAGCCCCGCAGCCAATTTCTACGGCTAAGCCGCCGCATATGCCCGAATCTTCCACGATTTCGTCAAGCAAACCCTCGTCAGTTATAAAGTTCTGGCCGTACTGTTTTTTGAATGAAAATCCGCTGCGGCTTAACGCTTCGCGTACGCTTTTATCCTGCATATAACCCTCAAAATTTCCAGATTTTTCCTGCTGCTATTTCGCATAACGCCGAAAATAAAGCAGATACTATTACCGTAAACGTTATTCGTTTACCTTACAAAAAGAGGAAAAGGGGTACGGCATTTATGCTGCGCCCCTTTGACTTATTTTAGTAAAAAGCCTCAACGCGTTTTGCCTTACTATTTCGGCAAAAGCCGCCTCTTCCATCCCCTTTATATCGGCCAAATTTGCCGTTATTTCGGGGATACTTGCGGGTGTATTAGGAAAAGTTCCGTACTTTGAGGCGGGCGGAAGATAGGGGCTGTCCGTTTCGGTAAGGATCCTTTTTATATCTATCGCGGCGACAGCCTTGCGGGCCCTTTTGCTCCCCTTATAGGTAGACGTGCCGCCGAAAGAAAAATATACGCCTAACTTTTCAAACTCTCTGGCCATCTCGGCGGAGTGCGAATAGCAATGCAGAAGCGCCCCCTGCGATATCAAAGAGGCGTTAGCCTTTAAAATCTCCAGCATATCCTCGGCACAGTCGCGGCTGTGTATCTGCACGGGCATATTCAGCCTGTGCGCCAGCGAAAGCTGTTTTAAAAACATCTCTTTCTGCAAGGGTTTGTCGGTATCGGGGTAGTGATAATCAAGGCCTGTTTCGCCAAGCGCCACGCATTTAGGGTGGCGGCACAGCTCCTCTATCGTCTCAAGGTCGCCCTGCCTGTATTTTTTCAGCTCGGTAGGGTGAAAACCCGCCGTAAAATACACATTCTGATACTTTTCGGCAAGGTTTTTGCCTTCAACTGAGGACTGTATATCAAACCCCGCGGTGATTACAAGCCCTACCCCCGCCGAGGTTATATCATCTATCAACCCGTTTATATCGCCGTACTCGCCGCCCGTAAGGTGGCAATGCACATCGGTATAGAGGTTCACGATAAAACGCTCCCGTCGGGCACGTTCTTTTCGGGCGAAACTATAGAAAGAGTTCCGTCGGGGCCCTCGGCGCAGATTATCATACCCTCCGAAGTAAGGCCCTTCATCTCGCGGGGAGGCAGATTTGTAACAACGATTACCCTTTTGCCTACCATCTCTTCGGCGGTGTACTGCTTGCCTATGCCGCTTAAAACGGAGAGGGTTTTTCCGCCGCCTACGCTTATCGTCTCGTGCAGAAGCTTGCTCTTTTTTACAGCCTCGCAGGCGACTACGGTGCCTACCTTCATCTGTACCTTGGCAAAGTCGTCTATGGTTATAGGCTCCTTAACCTCCTCGTCTACGGGGGCGGGCTCAACGGGCTTTTGCCTGTTCATAATCTCGTCTATCTTAGGTTGTAAATCGCTCATTTTATACCTTTCAAACAGGGTTACGGGCTCGGCCGTCACCTTGTATTCTTTCTGCAGGCCAAACTCGTTAATTTGAGCATATGTCCGCTTGTTTGCCCCGAGTTCGGCAAGAATTTTATCGGCTGAAGAGGGCATAAACGGCTCTATAAGGCAGGCCCCCGCGGCTATCGCCTCGGCAAGGTTATAGATAACCGTCATAAGCCTCTGCTTTTTGTCGGGATCCTTGCCTAAAATCCAGGGGGTGGTTTCGTCTATATACTTATTGGCCCTGCGGAATATCGACCATATCTCGTCTATGGCGTCGGCGACTTTGTATTCGTCCATCTTCGCCGCGGCCTTATCTCTCGCGGCTGTAACTACCGCTTTTAAGCTTTCGTCGCACTCCTCGTATACGCCGCTGTCCTTAATTTCGCCGTTAAAATACATATTCGCCATAGAGACGGTACGCTTTACAAGGTTGCCTAAGGTGTTGGCGAGGTCAGAGTTGTGGCGTTCGCATACAAGGTCCCATGTGATGGTGCCGTCCTGATCGTAGGGCATTTCGTGCAAGACGTAATACCTTACGCTGTCTACGCCGAATACCGAAGCGAGATCGTCAGCGTAGAGGACGTTTCCGCGTGATTTTGACATTTTGTCGCCGCCCTGCAAAAGCCAGGGATGGCCGAAAACATGCTGAGGCAAGGGCTGGTCCATCGCCATCAAAAAGATAGGCCAGTATATGGTATGGAAGCGAATTATATCCTTGCCGATAACGTGCACGTTGGCGGGCCAGTATTTATCAAAAATTTCTGAAGGATTTTCGGTATCGTAGCCTATGCCCGTGATATAGTTTACCAAAGCGTCAAGCCATACGTATACCACGTGGTCGGTATCAAAACTTACGGGAACGCCCCATTTAAAGGTTGAACGGGTTACGCACAAGTCCTGAAGTTTTGTCTTTAAAGCGCCTGCCCTGGCGGCTTCTACAAGCTCCTCGTCGCTTTTGCCGATAAACTCGTCGGCAAGCAGAAAGTTATTCAGCATTTCGTGCTTGCGCGAGGCGGGCTGGATAAAATCGGGGTGAGAGGCGATATGCTCTACAAGGCGGTTTGTGTACTTGCCCATTTTGAAGAAGTAGGCGCTCTCCCTCGCGGGCTTTACCTCCCTTCCGCAGTCGGGGCACTTGCCGTCTACAAGCTGGCTCGCCGTCCAGAAACTTTCGCACGGGGTGCAGTACATTCCCTCGTACTCGCTTTTATATATATCGCCCTGATCGTAGAACTTTTTAAAGAGTTTCTGGACCTGGCGTTCGTGATAGTCGTCGGTTGTGCGGATGAATTTATCGTAAGACACATCCATCAGGTCCCAGATGCGTTTTACTTCCGCGGCGTAAAAATCAACGTATTCCTTAGGGCTTACTCCCTTTTCTTTGGCCTTTGTTTCTACCTTCTGGCCGTGCTCGTCCGTTCCTGTCATAAAAAACACGTCGTAGCCCTGCATACGTTTGAAGCGGGCCAGCGAATCAGACAATATCATCTCGTAAGTGTTGCCGATATGAGGCTTTGCCGATGTATATGTTATAGCGGTGGTTATATAAAATTTTTCTGCCACTTTAAATTCCCTCCGATTTGTTTTCCGCAAAAAAGTATACCATATTATAAGCAAATTGTAAATTATTTACGGCGGATTTTTACAGCTTATTGCCGTTGAATGTTTGCAATGTTTAAGGCTCCCCTTTTTACGGAGAGCCTTGAAAAACTTGCATTATTTATCAAAAACCAAAAACCTGACTGTAAGGCAGATGGATAAAATCAAAGCTATCCAGAATATCACAGCCAGAACATACAGAACGATATTTACCGTTTTACGCCCCGAATATTCGTTGTTGTAGGCCGACGAACTTGTAAGATAATCGTTAACCATATTTCTTACGGGCGTATCGTATTTGTATACCGAATGTATCAAAGGGGATTTATTGTAGGTTATCTGCACAGCGTCGCTTTCTCTCAATTTTACCAGACAGATTTCTTCAAACGGGTACAGCGAATACCACTTGAACATATCCGAAGCAAAACGGGGCGAAATGCAAAAATTGGCGATGCCTATATAAACGGCGTTCAGAAAGGCGAAAAACATACTGCATCTTTGAACCCTTACTATAAGTTTATCGGCGGAAAGGGTTACTTCTTCCTCGGTATTATGTAAAAATTTTCCTTTTTTTAAAAGCTTACGCTTTTTGCCGTTTAAACCGTAAATTTTGTATTTCAGCTTTTTGTCGTACGGCGATGTAAAATTTATTTTCATATTCTCACCATTCGGCTATAAATTTAAAGTAAATAAGGGCGACAGCCGCTATAATTACGCAGGCGGACATGACGGATATAAATGTGCCAAGCCATATCTGCTTGCGCCTGTACGAAGTTTCCTTTTTGCAGGGGTGGCTTGTGCTGTACAGCGCGTCAGGCTCGCCGAGTTTTGCGGCGGCGTCGCAATATTTACCCCTTTCGGGAGTGGCGTTTGTATATACAACCTCTACCGTGTCGCCAGCCTTTACGTCGCTTATCTTCGTCTCAAACAGATAATTGAGTTTGTGCCATGTACCATAAAAATCGGCGATAGCCTCCACTACCTGTATAAACCACACGTAAAGGAATGAAAGGGGCGAGACGCTTCGGCATATTTGTACAATTATTTCGCCGCCTGACGGGGCGACATCCGCCTCTGCGTTATGTAAAAATTTACCCTTCGCAAGCAGTTTTCGCCGTCTGCCGTTTAAGTCGTAAATTTTATACCTGACCTTTTTATCGCTCAATGAGCTTATTTTTACTTTCATACCCTCACCTTTCATTAAATATGCACCAACATAGTATCATATATTGAAAATTTTGTCAATAGTATTAAAATCGTAAAAGCATATAACTAAAAACGGCTTCATAAATTTAATGTATGAACGCAATATTTACGACAATTTTTTTATTATCGGCGGCAATTTTGGCTGTTTTGAACCCGCAAAATTTCTTAACATCTTTAATGGACGGGGCGAAACAGTCTTTAAACGTGGCAGTGACGCTCTTCTGCATTTACGCGGTATGGATAGGGCTTGCCTCTGTCGCTGAAAAATGCGGAATTAACGAAAAGGCGGCGAAGCTTTTAAAGCCCGTATGCAGCAAACTGTTTAAAACGGAAAACAGGGCGGCGACGGGGGCTATAGCGATGAACTTAACCTGCAACCTTTTAGGCATAGGGGCCTCTACCCCGTACGCGGTAAAGGCCATAGGCGAGCTGGAAAAAGATAAAAACGAATACGCGCAAAAACTGCTTTTTGTTATCAACGCGGCGGGCCTGCAGATTTTGCCTACCACCGTTATAGCCTTAAGGGCGAGCGGCGGCAGCGTAAACGCCGCAGATATATTTTTACCCTGCCTTATCTGCTGTGTAACAACCACTGTTACATCAGTTTTTCTGTACATTTCAGCCAGTAATCTGAGCGACAGGTTTAAGAGGAAAATTTAGCTTGGCAGTAGTTATTCCCGTAATTTTTATTGTTGTAATTGTAATTGCTACAATTAAAAAAGTTAACTGTTACAATGCTTTTGCCGAGGGGATTAAGTCGGCGGTAAGCTTTACCATATCCCTTATCCCCTGTCTTGCGGCCGTGTTTATGATGTGCGAGCTGTTTGAGGCGAGCGGACTTTCGCAAACGCTGATAAATGTACTTTCTCCCGCGTTTAAATTTTTAGGGATACCCGAAGGGCTTGCCAAGCTTATTCTGATAAAGCCGTTTTCTGGCAGCGGGTCGCTTGCGTACCTTACCGAGATTATCGATGAATACGGGGCGGACAGCTACACCGCGAGATGCGCCTGCGTATGCTACGGGTCGTCCGAAACGGTGTTCTACATATCCGCCGTGTACTTCGCGTCGGTAAAAAACAAAAAGCTTGCAATGCCTATAATAATCTCTTTAATATCGGCGTTTATAGCCACAGTCGCCGCCTGTGCGTTATGCCGAATAATGTGATTAAATTACATTTTTCAAATTTGTTTAAAGATTTATTGTGACCGCTTAACACTTTTGCCGAATATTGGCGTATTTTCAATGAAAATTATCATTTTTATAAAAAATTAATGTTAATTTGATAATTGTTTTCAAAAATTGTTTGATAGTAATAATTATCAAGAAGTTTAAAATTTTTTCGCCAAATAATTTACTTTTTTTCGTGAATGGATATAATTATATATGTAATCAGTTCAAGGAACTGTTTACATAAACCTACTCATCATTTTCCCCCTTATCAT
>JAJPXK010000149.1 GCA_021205485.1 Clostridia bacterium
CTTTTAAGGGGCTTTTTATAATCCAATCAGCTTTTCAATCTGCTCCCTGCGTTCAAACAACACACATCCTCCCGCATGGTCTTCAAGAAGCAGATTTTCACTCTGTAAATCAATAAACAGTTTTGAGTGCAGCGCTTCGCGCAGAGAAGTTGCCTTTACGTTTATATCTGAATAGGGCGAAAACGGGCAGGGTTCTGCGCCACCGTGAGAATTTATATGGAAGAACCCCCTGCCTGCGGCAAGGCATCCGCCTGAAGTCTTTTCGTCGCCAGGGAAGGAAATAAATACCATATCGGTATACTTTTCGCGCAGTTCCTGCAATTTATTGCGCAAAAATTCGCGCTCTTCGTCCTGCGGAGCAAGCTCCCTGCTGTCATCGGTTACGGGAACAAACTCCACGTAAATAACCGCCTTGCAGCCGCGGTCTTGTAAATCAGTTAAAAAACTGTCGGATACAACTTCTTTTAAATTAGAGGTGGTAACTGTTACCGAAGCCCCGAAAATCAGATGATTTTCCTTAATCTTATCCATAGCCGCCGTAAGGCTCTCGTAAACGCCGTTGCCGCGCCGCTCGTCAGTTTTGTTTTCTTCGCCTTCTATGCTGAATATCGGTATAAGATTTCTCGCTTTATCAAATAAGCTAATATAATCGTCGTTTAAAAATGTTCCGTTGGTAAACACGGGAAACAAAATTTCAGGAAATTCAGCAGCTTTTTGCAAAATATCCCTGCGCATCAAAGGTTCGCCGCCCGCAAGCAAAATGAACCCTATGCCAAGCTCATTGGCTTCTTTAAATATTTTTGTCCAGTCATCGGCGGTTAGCTGGTCTGCGGCTTTTTCGTCTGAGCATATATGGTTTTCCCTTGCGTAACACCCTGCACAGTGCAGGTTGCAAAGGCTGGTTATACTGGCTATAAGAAAGGGCGGTATGTGTTCACCTTGCTTTTCAAATTCCGTACGCCGTTTTGCCGCAGTTTTGCTTGCTTTTGCGTAGCGCGCCATAAACAGGCTCTCTTTCGGGTCTTTTACAGTAGCCCGTATCGCTTCTTTAACTATCCTTTTTACGCCAGCCGTCATATATTCGTTTAAATTAAATTGAGTGTCAGTCATATTTTTTACCCTTTTAATTTATCTTTTGTAAACTTTACGGCGGCAGTCAGGTCTTCTTCGTTCGGACGGTTTTTGTGTAACCCTAAGCCCTGCCCGTGGCAGTAGAAATTATCTTCGTCTACGGTAATGCCCTGTTTTTGCAGTGATTTTTTAATCGACGGGAAAGCCCTTTGGGCGAGAGCGGAAGTGGAAAAAATCACTACTTTACCTATTTTATTTTTATTAAGACCGGGAATATAATCTTTTACTTCTGATGCGACGCCGCCCCAGTATACGGACGCCCCTAAAAATAAAATATCAACATCGCCATTTATTGGTTCGGGGATAGGTTTTAGTTCGCACCCAGCCGCCTGAGCAATAGCTTCGGCAACCTTTTTTGTGTTGCCTGATTTTGAAAAATAGCGTACAGCTATCTTTAATTCTGCCATACAAATACCTTCTGAATTTATATTTAGTCTTAAAAAACGCTTTACTCTTTTTTAAGTACCTGCTACAATTATAAGCATGAGATAACGCGTTGTCAAGAACGCAGTTTTTGTTTATCTGGTAATAAAAAGTTTACTTAAAGGGGGACAATAAAATGGCAAACGAACACATATGCCCCTGCACGATAGGGTGCCCGCTGCAAAAAGCTATGGCGGCTATAGGCGGCAAATGGAAGATGTCTATAATCTGCTCGCTATCCAACGACGGAGTAACGCGCTACAACGATTTAAAACGAAAGATGAATGGCATATCTAATACTATGCTTGCAAAGTCGTTGAAGGAACTGGAAGACGACGGTCTTATTAAAAGGACGGAATATCTTGAAGTCCCCGTAAAGGTAGAATATGAAATAACCGACGCGGTGCGCTCGCTCATACCAATTTTAACCGAGCTTGCCGTCTGGGGAAGCAAACTGGATAATAAATAAATTTACAAAAAAAAGAGCTTCAGTCTTGAATAACTGAAACTCTTTTTATTCTATATTTTAGGTTTGAATTTTACAGTGAAAGTACTGCCTACCCCCTCTTCGCTTTGGACAGAAATTGTCCAACCGTGGCGGTGGCAAATTTTACGAACCATGGCGAGGCCTAAGCCAAAGCCTCCGTTTTTGCCGCTGTGCGATTTATCCACAGTAAAAAATCTGCTGAAGACCTTATCCATATTCTCTTTGGCTATGCCTATGCCCGTGTCGGAAACTTCAAAAATCTCGTCGGTAAGCCTTACCGTTACGCTTCCGCCCTCCTTATTGTAGCGTATGGCGTTCCGCAAAAGGTTGCCCGCAAGCTCGCTCATCATTTCGTGGTTGCTCTGCACTGTTACACCGTCGCAGATTTCGTCTATAATGGCAATATTGCGCTTATCCGCCTCGGGCTTAACTACGGCAATCATTTCGCGGCAGAGTTTAGAAAAATCCACCTCATACGGGTTTATATTCATATTGTCTATTTCGCTGTAATTTATTATGCACGCGATAAGGTTTGTAAGCCTTTCGCTCTGCTTTAAAATAGTTTTGTAGGCCGCCTGCTGCTGGTCGTCTGTCATCATGCCCGAAGCGAGCAGTTCGGCATACCCCCGTATGGAAGTAAGAGGGGTGTTCATCTCGTGAGTAATGTTAGAGATAAATTCATTTTTAGAGTTCTGAGCCTGCTCGGCTATCTCCTTTTCCTCCTCAAGCTCGGCGATTTTCTTCTGCATCTCCTCGTTGCGTTCGTTTAAAATTTCGGCTATAGGCTTAAGCTCGCTGTACTTTGTGGCGACGGGTTTGCTCAGCGCCGCCTCCCTCGCAAGTTTTTCTACGGGGTTTAATATAAACGTAGTGGCAATATAAGTGAACAGCAGGCACAGCAGGCCCTCTATTACCATATATATAATTATAGTAGGAAGGGAATCGGCGAGCATAGACCATTCGTTGGACGACGGCATGCCTATCCTTACGTAAATAACACCGCCGTTATACGAAAAGGCGCGGCAATAGTAAATCATATCCTCGCCTAAAGAACTGCTTGAGCGTACGGCGTACCCCTCGCCGTCTTCTGACGTCATCGCGGCAGAGACCTCCTCCCTGTCGGAATGGTTTTCAAGGACGGAGACGTCTTCGTAGTCGCTGTCGGCGGCGACGGCGCCGTCTTCGTAGATTATGGTTACCCGCAAACCGCCGAGCTGATCAGAAAATCCGTCCGCCGCGTCTTCAAGGCCGCCGTAACCGTCAAGCGAAAGGCAGTTCATATATACGCTTAAAGTGTTCTTCGCGCTCTCTAACGAAGAGTTGTAGTAAACTTCTACCGACGTCACGGCGAAAGCAATAAGGGCCGCGAACATTATAACTATTGAAACTAAAAGTATTCTCTTTTTCATATTTTATTTCCGTTTAAAAATTTACTTTATCTGTTGACAAACAAAAAAACATACTGTATAATAAAAATACAACAAGAAGCGATACCTTTAAACGGTTAGCCTTCGTTAGTTTTTAAAAAATAACTGCCGAAAACATTGCGCGTTATACGGGCGGTTATTTTTTTATGATTACGGTGATATGGTTGCCATAAACCGAATAAGACGCTATAATTCCGCGCCCGATTAAATACTCGAGCAAATCGATTATAAAATCTGTTCTCATAAAATTTTTCCTCCTTATGTAGAATTATGATTTTTCATCAAATTCCCCCTAAGAAGGCTAACCGCACATTAAGGTATTATATACTCCTTGTTGCAGCAACAAAATGTTGCATATACATTATATTACATACCAAACTTTTTTGTCAAGTAATTTAAAACGTACGTTTTTAAACGCTTGACGATTTTTAATTTATTGCAAACTTATATCCAACGCCGAAGACCGTTTCAAGCTCGGTTACGCCGAGTTTTCTCAGGCGGGAAACATGGTTGTCCAAGGTACGCGTTTCGCCCTGTTCGTAGCCCCATACTTCCAGCAGTATTGTCTCCCTCGGCAATACTTTGCCGGCGTTTTGCATCATATACTTTAAAAGTTCAAACTCTTTGCGGTTGAGTTCTACCTTTTCGCCCTTTATCCGCACTTCCATCGTGTCGTATTCTATCATCA
This sequence comes from Clostridia bacterium, assembly GCA_021205485.1. Lineage (GTDB taxonomy): Bacteria > Bacillota > Clostridia > Christensenellales > Borkfalkiaceae > Coproplasma. The sequence continues at coordinate 4,157 of JAJPXK010000149.1, forward strand.
CGTTGCCGACGGTTATGCTGTCGTTTTTCTTTTTTCTTCTCAGGGCGGCGTTTACCCTCGCGGTGAGCTCAAGCACGCTGAAGGGCTTTGAAACATAGTCGTCCGCCCCTAAGTTGAGGCCGTTTACCTTGTCCGCCTCCTTAGACATCGCCGAAATCATTATGCAGGAGACCGAGGGGTATTTGGCCTTTACCGTCTTTAACACGTCCAGGCCGCTTCCGTCGGGGAGCATTATGTCCAGAAGGGCTACGTCGGGAACGCCTTCGCTCAAAGCCGCGTAAAAATCCTTTATGCAGGAAAACGCCTCAAGCTGCATCCCGTTCATTTCAAGCGATACCCTTATAAGGCCGCTTATGCTAGAATCATCCTCTAATATATAAACTTTACCATTCATAAAAACTCTGCCGTCATGAATTTATGCATCGCCGCAACGCAAAAACTCAACAATTATTTTACATTTCTTCCAGGGCGTGAGCCATAAAGCTTAAATGGTCGGCCGCCCTTTCAAGGTTAGATACAAGGCTGACGAAAAGGCTGTTGTTTTCGGGCGAACATTCCCCCCTCGTCATACGCTTCATATGCTCGGCGAGAAGGCGTTTCTTGCTCGCGTCTATATCGTCCTCTATTTCGTCAGACTGCTTTATTTTAACCATATCGTTGTTTTCCACTATGTGAACCACAAGCTCGTACTGCTCGTTGATTAAATTAACCATCTGAACAAGGTCGCGTTTTACCACGTCTGAAAAGATAAGGCCCTCTTCTACCGACTTGCTTGTATATCCTAAAACATTGTCGGCTATATCGGCTATACGCACTATGCTCGTGTTGTCGCTGTGCAGCATATTTACAATCTTTTCATCTTTTAAAGAAACCTTAGGCGATACTTCCACAAGGTATTCGGTTATCTCTTTAGACAGCTCGTCCACCTTCTGGATATCCTGCTTTACAACCTCTGTGGCGCTTTCGTCCTGGTTTATAAAGGTTTCAAACGCCGCATTTAAGGCCTTTACCGCGACTCCAGCCGTGTATGTAGTCTGTTTTACAAGCTGGCCTACCGCTATAGACGGGGTATTTAAAAGCCTCGCGTCCATAAATCCTTCGTTGACGTTGGACTTTTTGCTCTTTTTCTTGCGGTCGGGAATTATAATCTCGCACAGCTTTACAAGATACTTTATAAACGGCAGATAAAGGGCCGTGCATACTATATTGAACGTGGTATGGAAAAAAGCTATGCACGTCTGGTCGTTTCCGCCGAACCAGCCGTACAGCGTCTCGTAAAACCCGTCGAAAATAACCATAAACGGGAAAAGTATCAACGTGCCTATCACGTTGAACAAAAGGTGGTAAAGGCACGCCCTTTTTGCGTTGGTGTTGGCGCCGAAAGAGGATATGATAGAGGTAATGCAGCTTCCTATGTTGGTGCCCATTACCACAAAGAGTATGCCGTTGCCGCTGCCGCCTATTATAAGCCCCTGCCCCGCCATTACAATAAGGATAGAGGTAACGGCGCTTGACGACTGCATTATCGCCGTAATCCCCGCGCCTAACAACAAAAGAAGCACGGGGTTTTTGATGGATTCCAAGGCGTCTTTTATAGCTTCGCTTTCGGCAAAGCCGCTCATCGCGCCCGACATAATTTCAAGACCTACAAACACAAGCCCGAGCGAGGCCACCATAATGCCCGCGGTATGGAACTTGTTTTTCTTGGAAATCATGGTAATAACCATGCCGATTATAGTCAGAAGCATGGCGTAGAGCATTACGTTGAAGCCCTCTAACCATACAAGCCAGCCCGTTATGGTTGTGCCTATGTTGGCGCCCATTATTACGGCGGCGGCCTGAGTAAGCGTCATTACGCCCGCGTTTACAAAGCCTACCACCATTACCGTAGTAACGGCGGACGACTGGAAGACGGCGGTAGCCAAAGCGCCTACGCCTACCCCCGCAAACCTGTTGGAAACGGCTTTATTGAAAAGGTTTCTCATCTTTGCGGCGGAAAGCTTTTGTATATTATCCCCTAAAAACTTAAAGCCGAGCAAAAACACGCCAATACCGACCAAAAGCAAAATTACGCTTTCGGCGCTTAAGTCCCCAAAATTCATTATTTTCTCCTATGATGCATCTATATATTACCATTCAAGTGTAATATACCTTTCACAAAATTGTAAAAAAATTGTAAAAAATATAAATCCCCTATAAGGTTGCGGCATACGCCGATATCCCTCTATTATGATTATAAAGTAAATCTTGCGATATGTCAAAGGTTTTAAAAGAAATGGACTTTGAGAGTTTTTTGTTATTGCGCGCCGCCCCGCTGTGCTGGTCGCACGTCCGTGCGGGATCCTTCGACTACGCCCTTACGGACTACGCTCAGGATGACAGTGTGTGTTTCGACCTACCCTCTATGTCATCCTGAGGAGGGCGTAAGCCCGACGTGAGGATCTCGCACGGACGTGCGGAAAGCCAAGCTATTCGACTTTTAAGCCTCCCCTATTAGGGGAGGAGGGCCGCTGTGCGGCGGAGGGGTTTACAGATATATGGTGCAAAACACAGTCGAAGATTCTCATTCCAACCTTAATTTAAGGCTCCCCTGTCAGGGGAGCCTTAACCCTTCCTCGCTACTCCACCGTGACGCTTTTTGCCAGATTCCTCGGCTTGTCGGGGTTTCTGCCGCAAATAACCGCGGCATAGTATGCGGCCAACTGCAAAGGGATAACCGTAAGCGCGGGCGACAACCGCCAGTCGCAGTCGGGAATTTCTATGCAGACGTCCGCCCCCTCTTCAAGCCCCTCCGCAAGGCAGCTTTTCGCCGCGATCACCGCCGTTTTGCCTCCGCGGGAGCGTATCTGCTCTGCCGAGGATGCGGTCTTTTTCGCAAGGCGGGAGTCGGCGGCTATGGCAACCGTAAGGGTATCTCCGTCAATCAGCGCGAGCGGGCCGTGCTTCAACTCGCCCGCGGGGTACCCCTCGCCCGCTATGTAAGAAACTTCCTTCAATTTAAGGCTGCCCTCTAAGGCGGCGGGGTAATCGATGCCCCTGCCGATAAAATACACACCCTTTGAACGGGCGCAAAGGGCGGCCAACGCCTGCACATCTGTACACCTTGCCATATGTTCACACATATCCGATAAATTTTCCAGCCCGCCTATCTTTTCGCCGCTCAGAATTTCAGTTATTTTTAAAAGGGCGGCGATCTGGCCGCAGTAGCTCTTTGTGGCGGCGACGCACACCTCCGTTCCCGCCCGTACGGGGATGGCGACGTCGGCCAAGCCGTTCAGGGCGCAGCAGCTTACGTTAGTCACCGCGACCGTCTTCACGCCCTTTTCTTTCGCCGAACGGGCGGCCTCTACCGTGTCGGCGGTCTCCCCGCTCTGGCTTACGGCTATCAAAAGGGTATTTTCGTCCATAACCCTGAACCTGTACCTCAGTTCGCTGGCAACCTCAGCCAAAACGGGGACGCCTAAGGCTTCTTCCATCACGTAAGAGGCGGCGAGCGTACTGTTGAAAGCCGTTCCGCAGCCCGTAAGTATTATACGATTTACCCTATAGTATAGCCGTTTTAACGCGTTTTCGCACGACGAATCTATGGCCGATAAGGTGTTTTTAACGGCGGCGGGTATTTCGTATATCTCCTTAAGCATATAGTGCGGAAAGCCCTGCAGAGAGGTGTCGCCTGCAGATATTTTCACGGGTACATATGTAAAATTGACCTCGTTTAAGTCAAAATCGTAGAGTTTTACCCCGTTTTTCGTCAAAAAGGCCATCTGGCCGTCTTTGAGGATGCAGGCTTTGTCGGCTTCGCCAGCCAGGGCGGGCATATCGCTTGAAAGAAAACAGCAGTTTTTACCCTCGGCTATAATGATAGGGTTGCGGTATCTTACGGCGGCGATGCAATTGCATTCGCTGCATAATATGCCTAAGGCAAACGAACCTTTAAGCCTTTTTACGGTATTTTTTACCGCTTCGGGAAAGCTCCCCCTGTAGTACTTGTTCAAAAGGTATACCACGGTCTCGCTGTCCGTCTGCGATTTAAAAACATACCCCTCCGCCGCGAGTTCGGCCCTTAATTCGGCGTAATTTTCTATTATTCCGTTGTGTACGACCGAAAATTTCCCCGCCGTATGCGGATGAGCGTTGATATCCGAAGGCGCGCCGTGCGTGGCCCAGCGGGTGTGGCCTATGGCGGCCCCGCCGCAGAGCGAGGTAAGCTCCTCTTTTAAAGCCGAAACCATGCCAGTCCTTTTAATTGTGCATATGTTCCCGCCGTCAAGGACGGCTACGCCCGCCGAATCGTACCCGCGGTATTCCAGCCTTACCAGCCCTTTGTAAGTTTTATTTACGGCGTCTTCGCCGATACAGCCTATAATTCCGCACATTTAACAGCTACATATCCTCAAAATAACGGGCGATGCGTTCACAGCACCGCTCGCACGCGGAAAGGCTTTCGCCCTCCGCCAATATGCGGATAACCTGCTCCGTACCCGAAGGCCGCACAAGTATCCTCGAACACCCCTCGGCCCTGCGGGCTGAGGCTATCCTTTCGGCGAAGGCGGGGCTTTCGCATACCGATTTGTCCTTGACTTTCACATTTTTCAAAACCTGAGGGCAGGGATTGTAACCCCTTAGAAGGGCCGAAAGAGTTTTGCCGCTTTCGGCAACTATTTCCATAACCTTTATGGCGGTAACCAGCCCGTCGCCCGACGCCCCGTACTTTGAAAATATGATATGCCCCGACTGCTCGCCGCCGAGCGACGCGCCCGTCTCTCGCATTCTTTTATACACAAACCTGTCGCCTACGTCGGTACACTCGCAATTTATCCCCTTGGCGGCCAGCGCCGCCGAGAGCGCCCCGTTGCTCATAACAGTGGCTACAATATTTCCGCCGCTCAGCTCGCCCGCGGCTTTTAAAGCGTTTGCGCATATGTACATAACGCCGTCGCCGTCAACTATGCCGCCCTTTTCGTCGCAGGCTATGCACCTGTCGGCGTCGCCGTCAAAGGCAAACCCGATATCCAGCCCGTTGTCCTTTACAAGGCGCCTTAAAAATTCTGTGTGTACGGCTCCGCTTTGGTTGATATTTTTCCCGTCGGGGCGGCAGCCTATCGCGTAAGTTCTGGCCCCTAACGCGTCAAATACCGACTTGGCTATCTGCCAGGCGCTGCCGTCGGCGCAGTCCAACCCTATTTTGTAGCCCTTGAACGAGTAGGCGGAAAGGGAAATAAGGTGGCCTATATATCTGTTTCTGCCGCTCACGCAGTCCACCGTCTTGCCGATGTCGCCGCCCGTCGCGAAGGGAATGTCGTACGGGCGGTCGAGGTACTTTTCCAGCTCGCCTATCAACACGTCGTCCATCTTTTCCCCGCCGCTTCCTATAAGCTTTATGCCGTTGTCGGTATAGGGGTTGTGACTCGCCGAAATCATCACCCCGAAGTCGTAGCCGTCGGCGCGGGTTATGTACGAAACCGAGGCGGTGGTGGTAACGTGCATTATGTACGCGTCCGCCCCCGAGGCGTTGAGGCCCGAGACGAGGGCGTATTCAAGCATATAGGAAGAGAGCCTTGTGTCCTTGCCTATCACCGCGCGGCATCCGCCGTTTTCTGAGCGGAAAAAGCCGCCGAGGAACCTGCCTATATTGTACGCGTGGACGGCGGTAAGCGTCTCCCCCGCGACGCCGCGGAAGCCGTCGGTGCCAAAGTATTTGCTCACAGGTACCTCCCCGCCGCCCCGTTTGGCTTTACCGTTTCGCGGCATCTGCCTATACAAAAGTCATCTTTTTCAAGGTCGCGGGTTACTGTGGTGCCCGCGGCGATATACGCCCCGTCTTTTATAAAAACGGGGGCGACTATGTTGCAATTGCAGCCTATAAAGCACCCGTCGCCTACGGCGGTTTTACGCTTTCCGGCGCCGTCGTAATTGGCGAACACAACTCCGCAGCCTATATTTACGTTTTTGCCGATGTCGGCGTCGCCTATATACGCAAGGTGAGCCGCCTTGCTGCCGCCGCCGATTTTTGAGGCCTTGACCTCTACAAAGCCGCCTATGCGGCAGTTTTCGCCTATGACCGAACCTTCCCGAAGGTAGGAGTACGGCCCTACGCTTGCGCCGCCGCAGATATGCGTCCCTATTAACGTGCTCGCCCGCACAACCGAGCCGCTTCCGACATATGCGTCCTGCAGAAAGCAATACGGGTAAATAATCGCGCCGCCGCAGATATGGCAGCCGGAAGATATGTAGCACGGGCCATATATTTTTGCGCCCCTCTCTATTATCGCCCCGCGTTCGACATATGCGCCGCCCCCGTAAATTTCCGCCCCGCGCCTTTTAAGCGTACGCAAAGACATATGCTTATTTTTATATGTTTTAGCCTTCATCTGATATTTTCAGCATATGCCGCGAAAAATTTTTAAGTTAAATGCATATGCGGCTTTTCTGACGTCAGATTAAATCAATATCGGGGTAAATTCATACGTTGTTTAAGGCATATGCGCGGGGCAAATAGTATTTTATAGCCATATGCGGCAAAAATATTTCAGCTTGCGGACATATGCTTTACAAGTCAATTCAAATTTTTGACATATGCTTTTCAGTTAAAACAACCACCCTCCCCCCTTTGTTTTTTACAGAGAAAAAACGGCAGAAAAATCTGCCG
>JAJPXK010000174.1 GCA_021205485.1 Clostridia bacterium
GCTTGACATAATTTTTATAAAATAATAAAATAAATCTACATTGCGGCTAATGCAATAGCGAACGCATCGACGAAATGCGTTTTATACAATATAAATGGAGTTACAATCATGAAAACCTACATGGCAAACGCCCAGACAGTAGAAAGAAAATGGTACGTGGTTGACGCTGCCGGCGTTCCCCTCGGACGCCTCGCGTCAAAAGTCGCAGCCATTTTACGCGGGAAAAACAAACCTACTTTCACGCCCAACGTTGATACGGGCGATTTCGTCATAATCATAAATACCGACAAGGTTATACTTACGGGCAAAAAGTTAGACGACAAATTTTACCGTTATCATACAAGTTATATAGGCGGTTTAAAGGAAGTATCATACAAAAAACTGCTTGCAGAAAAAAGCGACGTAGCCGTTTACGAAGCTATCCGCGGAATGCTTCCTAAAAACTCTCTCGGCAGGGATATGATAAAGAAGCTGAGAGTATACAAGGGCGCAGAACACAATCACGCAGCGCAGAAGCCTGAAGAGCTTAAGTTATTCTAAGGGGGAGGACGTTGATAAATGGCAAAGACAACTATTAAGAAAAAGATTCAGTTCTGGGGCACAGGCAGACGCAAGAAGGCTATCGCCCGCGTTCGCCTTATACCCGCCGGCAGCGGCAACATAGTTATTAACGACAGGTCTTTCGAAGATTACTTCCCTCAGGCAGTTCTCCGTTACGACGTAATGCAGCCTATCGTTCTTTTAAAGGTAGAGGGCAAGTATGATATTTGCGTCAACGTATACGGCGGCGGCCTTACGGGGCAGGCAGGCGCTATACGCCTCGGCATCTCCCGCGCTCTTTTGCAGGCGGAACCCGATTGCCGTTCGGCTCTTAAAAAAGCGGGCTTCTTAACCCGCGACCCGAGAGTAAAGGAACGCAAGAAGTACGGCTTAAAGAAGGCCCGCCGCGCTCCTCAGTTCTCAAAACGTTAAACTTTACAGACAGACAAAAAAACGCAACGGTTTCCGTTGCGTTTTTTTCACGGCAGATATCTTTTTGCTATTACAAATTAAGTAAAAAAATGCTTTTAAAATTGCGCCATGATTTTAGTTTTTTAGTCGTTTTTTGTATTGTTTTTTGTCATAGTATGTGTTACAATGTTGAAGGTTTAAAGTTAACATTTTATGTTGTGTTTGTTCAATTCATACTGTTAATTTTTGTGAACATGTTGCATAATTTTTAAAAATTATACCCCTGCAGGGGTATTGTACTTAGAGGCTGGCGCTTTTAAGTACAATAAAAAGCGTTCTTTAATTTTTTGCGGCGACGGGCGAAACTCATAAAAATTAACTTAAAACTAATAAATATTTTTTCTCTTAAGGGGAGGATTGCATGAAAAAACTTAGCAAATGGCTGATCGCCCTGCTCTGTACGGTAGGCATAAGCGGCATGACCGTTCTCGGCGCCTGTGCAGACGACAACGGCGATTCAAGCGGCGGGTCCGAAAGTACGGGCGCGGTTGAGTCAAGCAGTACGGAAGAATCCGGCAGCGTTGAGGAATCGACCGGCGGCGAAGAAGAAGGCGGCGGAGAGGAGACGGATGGAATTTCCTTTACGCAGGAAAGCGTTTCTGTTGAGTTTGACACCGCTTCAACGACAGCTACTACTCTTGATTTAATGTCTTATCTTGACGAAGATACCGCTGTTACCGAAATTACATGGTCTTCGTCTGATGAAACCATTGCGACGATAAACGAAAGCGGCGTTCTTACGGTGGTTTCGGCCGGTTCTGTAACAATAACCGCGGCAAACGATGACGAAACCGTAAAGGCAACCATAACTGTGGTCATTACGGCGTATGAATGGGTAGAATCTGCGCTCGATTATGACGCAATCAGCGACTATTATACCGATAACGGCATGACGGTAGGTACTACAAAATTAACATCGGCCCTTACCGTAGGCATCTATACTATAGACAGCGGTATGCGTCTTGATAAGAGCAGCAGCGTATTAAATCTCAATACGCAAGGCTCAACGGGCGTCACTGTTGTTTTAAGCGGCAAAACAAATACAATATCGGCGGAAGTAAGGGGAGCCTCGTCAAGCGGCGATGCCGTATTTGTACTTTATTCTGTAGACGATGAGGGAAATAAGACGGCGTTAGAATATTCATGGACGGCGGCTAACGGCGCATCGGTTGAGGTTTCTGTAACAGGGCTTGAAGCGGGTACGTATTATTTTGCCGATACAGCAAGCTATTCGGGCAGAATTTATGACCTTACAGTTTCTCAGTATCTTGAAGTTTCCGATGTAACCGGTATCACTGCCACGGCAGGCACGACTGATTTCCTTGTAGGCAGAGATTTTACTTATACGGATCTCAACGTTGTTACCAATTACGAGAATGGTTCTGCGAGGGTAAATTCCGACTACACTGTCGCTGTATACAGCGATGAAGATTGTACGACTGCGGCGACGTCTGTTACAGCTATGGCTGCGGGAACATATTATGTGAAGGTAAGTTCTACTATAGATGAATCCGAATACAGCGACGTATATACAATAGTAGTGCATGATATTTCAAACATAACGCTCTATGATTATACATATTCCAAGAGCGGTACGGTTACAAACCATCTTCAGACAATATATATACAGAACAGCGGGGATGTATTTGACAGTTCATATCTTACAGTTGTCGCTGAAACCGATGATGAAGACGTTACCTTTATACTTGAAGAAGACGAATATGACATAACGCAAAGTCTTGACGTGACAGCGGCGGGTTCATATACGGTAAGCGTTTCCAATAAGATAGGCACTGCAGACACCGAGACATATACTGTATATGTTGTAGGCGCGATTTCGTCAAGCAAAGCCGCTTATACAGTCAGCGTAGACGCTTCCGCATCGGTAGCGGTAGACACCGCCGCCAATACGGCTACGTTTAATACCGTTACGCAGGCGTTGCAATATCTTAATTTAATAGGCGCGGGCGACAACTATATAAAGACAATAAACATAGCGGCCGGTACTTATTACGAAAAGATATACGTAGATATGCCGAATGTACAGTTTATAGGTCAGGGCAGTACGTACGACGACGTAGTACTTTGGTTTGACCTTATCGCAGGCATGGTTGAGCCTTCCGGCGCAAGCGTATATTCAACCGACGGCAGCGCTTCGGTAACTCTTTCAGAAGACGCCGCAGGCTTCTACGCGACCAATTTAACTATCAAGAATTATTACAACACAAATACGCTTTATCAGAAGTCGCTTACAATTTCAACTGATTCACAGGCTGTCGCTCTGCTCAATCAGGCAGACCAGTCCTATATCTATAATTGCAAGATTACAGGCTATCACGATACCTTATACGCTCAGGTCGGCAGGCAGGTATACGAAGATTGTTATATCGAAGGCAGAACGGATTATATATTCGGTTACAACGCAACGGTATACCTCACTAATTGAGAAATACATACCCTTGGCGCAGGCGATTCAAAGAACGGCGGTTATGTGGTAGCAACAAAAGGCTTTAAGACATCGGGTACAGACGATATAACCTATGGCTATATCTTTGATAACTGCGAGTTTACGGCAGACACCTCGGCGATGGCAGAGGCCGGTACGGCGGATAATTATGTAAACGACGGTACTGTTTCTATAGCGAGGGCGTGGGGCGACAGCATGAGCATAGCTGTTATAAACAGTTCGATCTCAAGCGCATACTCCACCGAATATTACGGCAATACCTCAAGCAACAAGAATGACCGTTACGGCATAATGAGCGCAAGCTATTCGCTTAAACCTTCGGCTCTTATAGAATACAACAACACGGGCGCGGGAGCTGTTTACGCTTCAGCGGAAGCTGCCGCGGCGGCGCAGAATACCGATGAAGGCGTTGATACTTATACAGCGGATACAACAACATATACTGTATACGATTCAACTACATATGCAGAAACATTTACCCTTCTTACCGACGCGACTGATGCAGCCGTATATTCAACTCTCGCTACTATATTTGCGGCAGAGAACGGCAGTATGACATATAGCGAAGGTTGGAGCGGTACTTACGACGCGACACGCTGGACAATATCGATATATGACGGCGACGGAACGAAAAAACTTGGCGAAATAGTTGTAACCGACGGCGGGACAACCGCTGCATCCGATATACTTGCGACTATATCATCCGCTTTGGAAGACGGCTATACTCTTGACGGCGTTTATACAGATGCCGATTGCTCAACCGCATACGATTACGCGGCGGTAACAGCCGACGTAACGTTATATATAACGACAAAAGCAAAAGATACTTCAAGCGTAAGCTATAATGTGGTGGTTGATGATTACACTTCGGATACATATCTGACATCATCAAATGTAGCAACCAAGGATACAACGGTTTACTTCAATGCAGATGGCTCAACGACGACTACTGCTTCGGCAACGACAGGTATTGTATCATTTACAGGCGGTTCAAGCGGCGAAATTGCTTCAAATAAAATAACTTATGATAATGTAGATTATTCTAATTATATAAAAATTAATGGCGGCTCATCTACAGGCAACGGCAGATATTTTGCTATTGATATAAGCGGCCTTGAGGGGTATACTCTTTCAATAACAATAGTAATGACCGCTGGTGGCTCGAGCGACAGATATGCTTTTGTATATTCCGGCGGCTCTGTTCCCAGCACCGCGATAACCGATATGACAACTTCCGGTGTTGAAGGGTATGCTACTTCCAGCAGTACTTCAACAGTAGGCGGCAATACTATAACATATGCGGTTACATCTTCAAGCCCTGACACATTATATGTGTTGGCGAGCGCCGGTATCAGAATTTATGCTGCTTTAGTTACAGTAGCTCAGTCTTAATTAATACTTTTAATTGACGACAAAAACCTCAAAATCGGGCGGGGATTCCCCGCCCGATTTATAACTTGTACGGCGTTCTATAAATATACCGAAATTATCGCCTCCCCTATTAGGGTAGCGTAAGCATACACAGTAGAGGGGGACCGCGGAGCGGTGGACGGGGTTCTGTTTCCATATAATAAGGCGAACCCCTCAGTCAACCTTGTAGGTTGCCAGCTCCCCTAATAAGGGAGCCTAACCCTAAGGCTCAATTTAAGAAAAGATTGCCGCGTCGTATCTTTACAAGTATTCCTATCAATGACAGAATATTCTGTTGCGTTGCTTTATCCGAAGGAATTGCAATTTGCTTTGCATTGTTACAAATTAACACTTTATGTTATTAATTAAAATATTTTAAATAAGTATTGATTTTTTTAATTATGTATGATATAATAAGCAAGACGGGAGAGGCCTTAATTTTCCGTTAATATTTTCGTATGGCAAAAATTAAAATTTAGGGGGATTTCATCTCAATGAAAAACGTTATAGTCGGACAATCCGGCGGACCTACAGCAGTTATCAACTCAAGCCTGTTAGGCGTTTACAAAACGGCTAAAGACAGGGGAGCAGACGTCGTTTACGGAATGGTACACGGTATCAAAGGTCTTTTAGACAGGGATATAGTTGACCTTTCTTCTCAGATCAAAAACGACTTGGATATGGATCTTTTAAAAAGGACTCCTTCTTCGTTCTTAGGCTCCTGCCGTTACAAACTGCCCGATTTAGAGGGCAACGAAGCCACTTATGAAGAAATTTTCAAAATTCTTAAAGAATACGAAATTTACGCTTTCTTCTATATCGGCGGCAACGACTCTATGGATACCATCAAAAAATTGTCCGATTACGGCGAAAAGATAAAGAGCCCTATACGCTTTATGGGCGTTCCTAAGACTATAGACAACGACCTCGCCATAACCGACCATACTCCCGGCTACGGCAGCGCCGCAAAATACATAGCGGCCACCACCAAAGAGATTATCCGCGACGGCCTTGTATACGACTATCCCGTTGTTTCCATTATAGAAGTAATGGGCCGTAACGCAGGCTGGCTTACGGCTGCCACGGCGCTTTCCGCAGGCGAAGACTGCGAAGGCGTTGATATGATATTCCTTCCCGAAAGAGTGTTCGACCTTGATTACTTCCTTGAAAAGGTTGGCGATCTTTACAAACAGAAACGTTCTGTAGTTATCGCTGTTTCTGAAGGCGTAAAGGTTGCCGACGGCAGGTATGTATGCGAACTCGCCGACCACGTAGACTATGTTGACGCATTCGGCCATAAACAGCTCGCAGGCACGGCCCGTTTCCTCGCAGGCAAAGTCGCTGAAAAGTACGGCGTTAAGACCAGGGCTATAGAGCTTTCTTCGCTGCAGCGTTGCGCGGCTCACATTACATCGCGTATAGACGTGACCGAAGCGTTCAACGCGGGCGGCTCTGCGGTTATGGCTGCCTTTGAAGGTATGAGCGGAAAGGTTATCACCTTAAAGAGGGTATCCGAAGATCCCTATATGTGCATAACCGAACCCGCAGACGTTCACTTTATCGCCAACGTAGAAAAGAAGGTACCCGACGAGTGGATAAACAAAGACGGCACCAATATAGAGGAGCCCCTTGTTCACTATATCCGTCCTCTTATCCAGTCCGAAATCACACCCTTGTGGGTTGACGGACTTCCCCGCCATCTTATTTTGCAGAAATAAGTTTAATCCGATAGGAACTTAATTCCTTTATCGTTCTCCTTTTTATCAATTAAAAGAAGCGGCATCGGCTGAGTAGTTTTTACGCAGCCCGTGCCGCTTCATTCTTTTTCGGTAAAATTGTGGCGCAAACCAGCAGGCAGGTCGGCAGCATAAGTTGTTTAAAAATAATAACGTGTAAAAAAATCTGACAGTCGAATGACTTTCCTTGTCGCCAGCCGCAACACGTTGTTTCGCTTCTTACGGGATTGCCGCGTCAAGCCTTACGGTTTTCTTCGCAATGACGGAATAGAGTGTCGTCGCCCTCGCCTTCACTTGCCGCGTCTGTTTTTAAGGCGGTTAGAGATTTGCTCGTGGCGTTCTATAACGCCCGCGAGCAGGTTGTAGGCATCTTTTTCGGTCTGCGGGCGGCCGTCCGCTTTATGTGTTCGTTCGGCCGACGTTTTAACGCCGTCTTTTTGTTCGTCGTCGGCGTTGCCTTCGGCGTTATCTTTTCCGTCTACATAAGTTTGTTCAGACTGACCCGAAAGAGCCCGTATAAGATTTAATAAAGCAAACTTTTCCGTTTTTTTGTTCTCCTTTTTTACAAAAATTATTTAAATCAAGTTGTTTTTAATTGATTAACCCGTTCATTTGGTATATAATAAATTATGCTTGATAAAAATAGAGGAATTTTACATTTCGTACTAATTGGAGTATAAAATGCGTAGTAAAGTAAAAAGAGCATTGTGCTGCGTCGCCGCATTGGCGGTAACGGCAGGAATGGCCGCGATGTCGGCATGCAATAACAACCAGATTGAAGCCGACGACAGTTATTATGACGGTAGTGTCAAAGCTAACTCTAACGGCGGCTTTGCTGTAGAAACCGGCGACTATATATATTTTATTAACGGCAGCGAATCTTATGACGCCGACAACACCTTTGGCGACGTAGAAAAAGGTTCTATCGTCAGAATCAAAAGATCCGATTACGCCGCGGGCAACTACACCGAGGTAGAAACGGTAGTGCCCCTGATTGCCTATTCGGGCAATTACGATTCGGGTATATATATCTATGGCGACCGCATCTACTATTCAACGCCTTCCACAAACCGCGACAGCTCGGGCGAGGTTTTAAACAGCCAGCTTGAGTTTAAGAGCACAAAGCTTGACGGCACGGGAACAAAGAGCTATACCATCGTGGAAGATTCCTCGGTAGAATATCGCTTTGTTGAAAGCGAAGGCGGCGACGTATATTTATTATATGCCGTAAGCGAGAATATTTTTGAAGATACAACTTCGTCAGTCACCAATATACATTCGCTGCAGCTTACGGGCGACGGCTCGGGTACAAACACCCTGCTCGCCTATGATGTAGACGAATATGTATTCGATTCTGACGATCTGACAAATCCCTATGTATATTATACGATGGAGGTTACCTATAACCTCGGCACGGGCTACGACGGAGAAACTACCGACTATAGCTCAACCGCGGCGTATAACCAGGTTTACAGGGTTTCGGCGTTTGAAACAGTAGCCAATGAATACGACTTCTCTTACGTTATAGACGTAGACGGCGATAAGTGCTACGAGTATGAATCCAATCCTCTTTACGTAAACTGCGGCCAGCTTGTATTCGACGGCATAGGCGCGTTTACGCAGATGACGCAGTTCAACTACGGCTGGAAAGAATATGCCGCTGCAAATGATTTATCAGCCGCAGACAGCATAACGGGCTATCGCACAGATACGGCTTCGCTTTCAGGCTACAGCTATTCGCTTACGGGATATTCTGAGGGCAATTTATATTACACGCGTACGAATACCTCATCCGACAGCGGCAACCCGATATGGTTCTATGTTACTGAGGATGAGATTGACGAAGGCTTTGCAAGTACCGAAGGTTGGAACGCCGTAACGGAAAATGTAACGGTATCCGGCGATCTCAATAACTTAGACGACCATATACTTTTAATAAGTACCGCAAGCGCCACAAGCTACACCGTATTCACTGACGATAATAATAAACCCGAATATCTTATGTCGGTAGACAGCGGCGCCGCCGCGGGCTACGGCATTTTATGGGAGCAGTTAGACGGAAAGGGCGGCACGGTAACGGGCCTCGCCAATAAATATTATATTACCACGGCTTCGGGCGAGATAACTTACCTTACGACTTCAGAAGAAAGCGTTGACGGTACAGAATATACCTTCTTATATTATTCTGTAGGCGACGAGGCCGACAACGGCTATTCTGTTCACCGCATAGCCTTGAAGGGCAGTTACGACGATTACAACAAGTACCCTGTAGACGACAGCGCGGCGAGCAATTATACTGAAGTCACAATACTTGACCTTGTTGTGGATTCAGGCTGGTACATGCCCGAAATAATCGATAGTCAGTTTATGTTCCTTTCGGCTTCGGACGATATGGTTGACTACAACTATATTATGGTATGCGACTTAAGGGCTTCTGCAAACCTGACGACAACAACGTCTACAGACGCTACGGCGACAATAAGCAACTATGATATAGAAAACCTCAACGCCCTTTACGACGACGTAATCGCTACTATAGACGACACCGATACGGACAACTACCAGTACCTTAAAGACGCTCTGTATTATGCGTTCTATACGCGTGATAAAGATTATCTTGGCGAAATTGTACAGCTTTGGGTAGACGAAGGCGAACTTGTCAATTACCTCTATTCCAATGAGTCGCAGAAGATGTATATCTACTTTATTGAGGCGACAAACGATTATGCCGATTACGGCGACGATTCGGAAGTATGGACAAGTAAAGATTACAGCGGTTTTGTCAGATCCAAGACGGTGAACGGCGATACTGTTTACTCAACCTCCCGCGATTACTTCTATACGCTTATAGGATATATGTCAGAGGACGACGAGGAAGCTTACACCGACTATATGCGTTCTACCTATATGCAGGCTGAACCCGAAGAAAGCTGGTGGGACGGCCTTGAAACCTGGGTAAAGGTTATCTTCATAGTAGGCGTATCGCTCGGCGGGCTTATCGTTATCGCGGCGGCAGTGCTTATACCTATGCTTTAATCCGCAAGAGGCGTAAGAAGATGCCTTCGTACGCCAAGAGAAGGGTGCAGGTTGACACTACCGACGACAAGGATATCGACGTATACGGCGATTTAGGGGTTGACGAATCAGAGCCCGAAAATGAGCCTTCAGAGGCGTCGGAAGAACCCGAGGCGACTACAGATCCATCTGAAACAGATTCAGGCGACAATCAATAATCAATGAATTATAAAAAGGCAGGCTGCCACGCAGCCTGCCTTTTAAAGTGGAAAAATGGCAACGCATTCACGTCATCCAGCGTGAGGACGTTAGCTTCTTCACTGTCATCCTGAGCGTAGTCGAAGGATCCCCTTGGCTTCTCCTTGAGGCGGTAAACGATCGTACTCTTGGCTTCCCCCTGCGGGGGAAGCTGGCGGCGTAAGCCGGCTGATGAGGGGATAATACCGCCATTATTAATTAGTCCATAAATCGCCATAACCGCTTTTTACGCAGGCATAACAGAGTTTACTAAAAAAAGCTTAAAAATTATTTAAAATTATTTGTTAAAATGGTTTACAAACGGGGCAAATATTAATATAATGTTAGCGTTTATAAAAGTTTAAGTTGTTTGTTTAATTTGCGTTTGTAACGTTTAAAATAAATACATACATAAGCTTTATAGGCGGAGGTAATATAAAATGGTAAAGTATATAAAGTGCCCTAGATGTGAGCTTAACTATATAGACAGCGAAAAACAGGAATATTGCGACGTGTGCATTGCCGAAATGAAGGGCAACAGGCTGCAGTTTGCCGATCTTGACGACTATGACGACGAGCTTGACACCTAGCTTGAACTTTGCCCGATATGCGGCGTAAATAGCGTACGCTTCGGCCATAAAATGTGCGACGCGTGCAAGAAAGCGGGCGAGTACGAGGACGACCAGGACGTCAATATTGAGACGGACGAGGAGTGGAAGAATTACCTTGAGGACGACGAAGACCTCACCGTTGACGACGACGAGATTGACGAGGAACTTTCTGAAG
>JAJPXK010000086.1:0-6887 GCA_021205485.1 Clostridia bacterium
AAGGAGATTCCTCGACTACGCTCGGAATGACAGAGTGTTGCGTCGGAATGACAGAGTGTTGCGTCGGGATGACAGAGGTGTGAGCGAAATGACATTTTTCTGTCATCCTGAGCGAAACGAAGTGAAGCCGAAGGAACCCCTTTTACACCACAAACACAACACAAAAAAAGCGGGTGCTTGTATTCGTCACCCGATAAGTAAGAAAAGCAAAACGGGCGGGCGGCGTTCCGCCGCCCGCCGTAACCGAAAATGCGACAGACCGAATGGTCTGTCCTATACAGCACATCCGTGCTGTATAGGACAGAGTGTATTTGGTAGGAAAGGAGATTCTTCGACTACGCTCAGAATGACATATAAAGCGGTCGGAAGGAGATTCCTCGACTACGCTCGGAATGACAGAGTGTTGCGTCGGAATGACAGAATATTGCGTCAGAATGACAGAGTGATGCGTCGGAATGACTTTTTCCTGTCATCCTGAGGAGCCGCGAAGCGGCGACGTGAGGATCCCCTCGATGGAATTGAAGCGGTAGGAAGGAGATTCTTCGACTATGCTCGGAATGACAGAGGGTGCGAAACCCCTCAGGCCTTACGGCCAGCTCCCCTAATAGGGGAGCCAAATAAAAAAGCAAAAAAAAACGGTGAATATAAAATAGATTATGGCAGAATTTAATCCTTTACACAAACATTATAAATATGACGAGGACGACAAGAAAAAACGCAGGCCCTGGCTGATCGTTTTATTGTGGTTTTTTATCGTTCTGTTCGTCGCGGCCGCTGTTTGTACCGCCGTCTATTTTTGCGTTATAAACGTCAGCGAGGAGCCTTCCGCCCCCGGCACGGGGTACTACTACGAACTCAACGACGCCGACGGAAACGATATCGTCGGCAGGACGGATATCACCGTTTTCAACAACAACTCGTTCAGCGAGGATAAAATCGCCCCCGGGGCGAGCGGCGAATACACGTTCAATTTTGAGAACGTAGGCGACAACGCGATGACGTACAGCCTGACGTTTTCGTGCGAGAATGAGTACAACATTAACATAGTTTACAAGCTTAAATGCGGCAGCAAATACGTGTGCGGGGATGAGGATACGTACGTGAGTATAGCCGATTTAAAGGTGGAGGACCGCGTTGTGAGGCGCGGGCGGACGGACGTGTACACGCTGTACTGGACGTGGGCTCATAACGACGCCGTGGACACCGTGGCGGGGATAAACTCCGCGAGTTACACCCTTACAATGAACGTGACCGCCATGGGCAGGTGAGGGGAACCCCTCAGGCCTTACGGCCAGCTCTACTGTGTATGCTACGCTACCCTACCCTAATAGGGGAGCCTTAAAGGTCGAATTATATAGCCTTCCCCTCAAGGGGAAGGGGGACCGCGGGAGCGGTGGATGAGGTGGAAATACTCCGACCTTATACAAGCGGTGGAGCAACATAATTATTGGAAACACCTCAACACCTCATCAGTCAGTCTTACGACTGCCAGCTTCCCCTCAAGGGGAAGCCTTAAAGGGCGAATTATATAGCCTTCCCCTTGAGGGGAAACCTGTAATAAAAAAACATAACAAAAAATGAACAAGGTTTTGAAAATAGTTGGTATTGTCTTTAAGGCGATACTTGTCGCGCTGGTCGCGTTGCTTCTCGTTTACGACGTCAGCGCCATCGTGCAAAAATATGTGTACAAGAGGGATTTGCCCGTGTTTTTCGGGTATACCTTTGCGGTAGTCTCCTCTTACAGCATGTCGCCGACCATTCAAAAAAACGACCTGATTATCATTGACACCGACGCCGAGTACGGCGAGGGCGACGTGGTGACGTACTACGAAAGCTCGTCGGGCGACTACATTACGCACAGGATTATCGCGGTGAACGACGGCGAGACGGTGACGTATACGACCAAGGGCGACAACAGCGATTCGGCGGACCTGAACGCCGTTACGGACGGGATGATTGTTGGCAAGGTTGTGGCTTGGATTGGCGGCGTTGGGGCGTTTATATCCTTTATCCAGCAGCCGATCGGGATGGTTTTGGCGCTTGCGATAATCGCGCTGGCGTGGATTTTGTGCCACCTGGTGTACAAACTGCTTTTGCCCGACAAAAAGGACGAGGAGTAAGGCGGGGAGTAGGACAAGGGAATTATAAGGGTGGAAGGAGTAGCCTTCCCCTCAAGGGGAAGGGGGACCGCGAGAGCGGTGGATGAGGTGGAAACACTCCGACCTTATACAAGCGGTGGAGCAACATAATTATTGGAAACACCTCAACACCTCATCAGTCCGTTTACACGGACAGCTTCCCCTCAAGGGGAAGCCTTAAACAAGGCGAGGTTGGTATCTGAAGCCGCGAATTGCCTGGCTTTCCGCACGTACGTGCGAGATTCTTCGACTACGCTCAGAATGACAGAAAAAGCTGCCACTGATACGGGAAGCCATATGATACACAATACATCAATTAATTCAAGCATATTACGGGGGGAATGATGTTTTTTAAAGGCAAGCAAAAGTTAATAAAAATCCTGACGGCGGCGCTGGTTTTGCTTACCGCTGTAAGCATCTGCATCGCAGGCTATACGTTTGCCCGCTATTCTACCTCGGCAGGCGGCACGGGCACCTCGGCCATAGCGCTGTGGAATGTGAATATTTCGCCTAAAACTACGACTACCACCAGCGGCACCTACGACGGAGCCGTTACTTTCGGCAAATTATCCCCGGGCGATGAACTTGATAGTGGTAATGCGTATGTATATTACAATAATACTAATGATATAGACCTTGCTACTGTTACATACCAGACGGATGTTAAGGTTGCGTTTTCGATTGAAACCAGCGATTTTACCATATATTTTAACGATGGTTCGAGTTTGGTTCGTTCGATAAGCGGCGATACGGAAGTATTTACAGATTCAAGCGGTAATACATTATCGTCAGGCAACTCTGCCTACAGTGTGTCGCAATCTGGTGCGTCTATTAAAACATTAGAAAGCACTATTTCTACAGCGATTGACAGTGGTAGTACCATTGTTTCTTTAGTACAAGCTAATACTTATACGCCTACATATCAGAATATAGCTGAACTATTTACGGTTGATATAAGCTACAGCGGAAGCATAAACGGCAATTTTGATAGAGAGCCTGTTTACGCGGGAACTTCGTCGCAATATATTACGGGACATACTTATACAACAAGTGATTGGGGCGATTCGAGCACTGAATTAACGATTGAATTAACAGGCTCGCTTGTGTGGGCCGTTGAAAGGCCCGCAAGTAGTAGCGTAACAGGCTATGACGCCAACGGCAATTATTACTGGGCGACGTATTTATGCGACTGGGTAGGCAAGTATGTGGACAGCGTTTCGTACACGTTTACGTACAGCGCCCGCCAGGCTTCCGAAGCCGGCGAGTAAGGCAACGGTTGATATCTGAAGCCTCGGATTGCTTGGCTTTCCGCACGTTCGTGCGAGATTGCCA
This sequence comes from Clostridia bacterium, assembly GCA_021205485.1. Lineage (GTDB taxonomy): Bacteria > Bacillota > Clostridia > Christensenellales > Borkfalkiaceae > Coproplasma. The sequence goes on from JAJPXK010000086.1 coordinate 3,471, forward strand.
CGCTACGCTCGCAATGACGAGGGTGTGCGGCCGAATAACTTACCTTGCCTTCCCCTTGAGGGTAGCGATAGCATACACAGTAGAAGGGGGACCGCTTGCGGTGGATGAGGTGGAAAGCGGTCGAAAAGATTTGTGTCATTGCGAGGGGGCTCTACCCCGTGGCAATCCCGCCCGAACGGGCGACCAGCAGGTCTGGACGGTACGCAAGTTGTTTAAAAATAATAAAGTTAATTATAGAAATTACACCTCATCAGTCACTGCGTGACAGCTTCCCCTCAAGGGGAAGCCTTAAATAAGGGCGGAAGGAGATTCTTCGACTCCACTGCGTTCCGCTCAGAATGACAGAGGTTTCGTCGTCCTGAGCGAAGCCGAAGGACCCCGCGAGGACTCGCGGAAGGAATACTACGCTGACAGGGCCTTACTTTTTCTCCCTGTAAAGGGAAAAGCATAAATATAAAGTTATATGAGAAAAACCTGAAATTAAAAAATGGAGGGCGGGGAATGAAAAAATCAAAAAACTTGTACAAATTGGCGAAATATTTTTTTGTTTTGCTTGTCCTTTTAGTGCTTTCGCTGAGCGTAATCGGCTCCAGCTCGTCAAGCTACGTAACCACCGCCACGCAATACGGGGAGGTTACTTCCGTCACCCCGTATGTTATAACTGAAGAAATAAAAATCAGCTTTAACAAAGTGAGTAAAACAGATTCTAACACGTACTACAATGATTATAAATACACATATTCGTCTTATAGTGAAGATTATCAAGTAAGGATAGAAAATTACAGCAATATAAAAACCTATTATGGCGATAGCGTAGATGATAATATCAGCAGCTTTATTGACTTTTATGGTACCACAAGAGAAAAAGGGCAAAGGGGTACACTGACTTCGGCGAGTAATGAAGACCTTTCGTATACAGACCCTCTTTGCTTTGAAAGCGCTTTTGACGGTGATAATGCGACAACATTAAGCATAGCTTCATTTAAAACAGCGATGACTATGACGGTATACTTTGGTACGAGTAGTGCCATTGACGATAATGATAATGTCTTCAATTATAACGGAGCAAAAATAAATAAAACAGATAACGGCAGCGATATAACAGAGGTCGGGGAAAGTGTTTCCGAGGCGACAAACGGTTATTACTTTACCGATGGCACTACAGATACACACCATTGTTATTGTTATCAAACTACGGTGAGCAGCGGAACATCAATGAATTTTACCACCGCTATGAACAATGTAACAATTTATTTGATTACATTGACGCCTGTTACCGGTGTTGGTTTGGCAAACACTGCTGCTTCCGCCGGATCGACAGCCGCTGCATTGGCGACTACTGCGGGCGCTTATAGCACAAGTTTAACGCTGACGGCGACGGTTGGAACTTCGGCAAGCGCAAACACGGCGACGGTGACGTCTTCTGATGAGGGCGTTGCGGTTGCAACAATAGCAGCCGCAGCAAATACGGGCGGAGGCGCAGTACAATCAAGTATGAAGTTGTCGTCTGCAAAACTGACGTCAGAAAGCGTTGACGGTACGGTAAGCGACGGAACTTGTACATATACTATTACCGTTGAAGCAAAGGGAGCGGGCGTTGCTACAATAACGTTTACTTCGGGCGGTCTGTCAGCCAGTTACGATATTTACGTGCAGGGCGCGTATATAAGCGGAGACGACAGTGTTTACACCACTGGCAGCGGTATCAATTTAACCGTGAAAAACGTTTCAGATACCGAGGCCTCAGACGTTACGGATACTTATACCTGGTCTTATGAGGCGGCAAACGGCAGCAGCGGCGCGGTAAGCTTTGACAGCAACAGCGGCACAAGCGCGAGCGTTACCGGTACAGCGGCGGGCTACGTTACTGTTAAAGCTGAATATGGCGGCAATACATTGACCAAAGATATAACAGTTTCCGATTACTTCAAGTATGATATGAGTAAAGGTTCAGACGGAACTTACGGAATCAGCAAGGCTTATTTCTTTACAGATGGAAAGGTTTCCAGTGACAGTACGTCGACAAATACAAATACCGGTGCTACTGAAACGAGTATATTATATTGGTATGGTAAAGCTAACGGATTCAGTAATGGTTATTTCCGAACGGGAGGCGAAACAAAAGATAATGCGAGATATTTCGGTATAGATTTATCAAATTACAGCGACTATACGGTTACTGTTGAAATAGTGTTTGCTGCTAGCAGCGATGAACCTGTTACTTGTTATTTGTCAACGGAAACTTCAAATAGTAGCGGAATTATAATTGAATCTGATGAATCAGAGGGCAATGAAGTTACGTTAAGTTATAAGGGAACGGTAAGCGGATTAGGGTTAACCGATGGACAATTATATGTAACAACAAGCGGCGGTAACACAAAATTTTATAGTATAACAATATTACTTACGCCTGTATCAGGTGAATAAGGTAGCGAGAGGAAAGCGCAGCAAGTTTATTGTTTTCTACCGAAGCGGTAGCGTTGCCTGTAAAAACTTATTCCGATTGATAATTTGCAGACATATTGTCAGAATTTAAAAACAGAGGGCTCCCGCCCTCTGTTTTTGCGTCCCGCCGCAGAATGGTCCCGCAGCCTTGCCTTCCCCTTGAGGGGAAGCCTTAACCTGTCATCCTGAGCGAGCGACAGCGAGCCGAAGGAGCCCCTCGATGGAATAAAAGCGGTCGGAAGGAGATTCTTCGACTTCGCTCAGAATGACAGGGGAGAGTACGGCAGAAGCCTTTACGTCATTGCGAGCGGTCTCTACCGCGTGGCAATCCCGCACGGACGTGCGACCAGCAGTCTTTGACGGCACTCAAGTTGTTTAAAAATAATAACGTTAATTATAGAAATTACACCTCATCAGTCAACTAACGTTGACAGCTTCCCCTCAAGGGGAAGCCTTAACAGAGGCGAGGTTGATAACTGAAGCCTCGAATTGCTTGGCTTTCCGCGAGCCGCTACGCTCTCGCGAGATCCTCACGTCGGGCTTACGCCCTCCTCAGGATGACGGGGGTAACGACCGAAGCGCCCCCTTGCCTTCCCCTTGAGGAGAAGGTGGCGGCGAAGCCGTCGGATGAGGTGTTATTCCAATATTTCCACCTCATCAGTCAACTACGTTGACAGCTTCCCCTCAAGGGGAAGCCTTAAAACCGCAATATTGCCTCCCTTATTAGGGGAGGAGGGCCACTTTAGTGGCGGAGGGGTTTTGATAACGGCGACGGTAAATAAGGAATTGCAACGCATTTGTTACATAAAAATTTATCGGACGGTAAAGAGAGAGGGCTTTTTTTGTTGCTAAATCGGCGGCGATTATTTATAATTATTATAAACTTCAATCCAAATCAATTTTATTACGGTAAAAAATGAAAAAGCCAAGCCAATTTATTCGCAATTTTTGCATTATAGCTCATATAGACGA